>CADBAZ010000019.1 GCA_902792835.1 uncultured Bacteroidales bacterium | reverse complement strand
CTCAGTCCCATAACTGCAGTGAAGTTCTTGCCTTGCAAATAGACAGGCGTGAACTTGTTCAGATAATATGCTTGCAGTTCGTCGCCGCTCAAGTTCATGCTTGTGCCATCTGAATTCCATCCGCGGTCTTCACCCTCAATACGTTCGGAACTGAGGCTATATGCGCGCGCGTTATTATATATAAGGTCAATATGCGCGTAGCAGTTATTGAATACCTCATAAACGGCGCGGAACTTAATCTCATCGTTACGCCAAGTCTTTTCGCTGAACGGTTTCTGTGCAATGATGGGATGTTCTATACGCGTTCCGGCAATGTATTTGCGCACATAATCGTAGTTGCGATACTTGGTGTCCTGTGTGTAATCGAGTGTCAGTCGCAGGCTACGTGTCGGGCGATAAGACAATTGCACGAAGATCGACTGAGCATTGTCGCCCAAGTAATGTCCCATATTATAGGAGTTCGACGTATAGTCAAGTACCTTAATAGAGTGCGTGTAAGTAGCTATATATGAGCGCATAAACTCGCCTTTCAGGCTCAATCCGTTCAACGGCCATCCTGACCATTGGAAACCTACGACGTACGAAATCGGGTTTTTCTCCTTGTTCGATGGACTAAGGCGTGCAAACTTGAACTCGTCGAGATAGAATGTGCCGTATAACCGCAGATGGTCAGTCGGACGAACCGTAATGGAGCCAAACACCTGCGAGTTTTGATTCTCTACACCGAGACCTTTGGTCATCAGGTGATCAAGCGATTTGTAGAACGCAATCGGAATGAAGTACGCTGCCTGCACGTTGCGCTCGGCATAAACAACGGAGTTACCGAACGAGAAGTGAATATACTTTATCGGCTTGAAGGTGAACATGTTAGCCGCCATGAACTTGTTCATCGGTCGGTAATGAATCTTCGTTACGCCTTCGTCATACACTTCTGTGTAGTAATATGTTGAATCAATTACATTGCTCACGAGCCACGCGTGGAACCAATCGAACTGAAACCACTTGCAGGGCGTCAGTTGGATTGATACCATCGGCACGGCAGGATTGTGTGCGGAAAGGATGTTCGAACTGAGTTGGGCATCACCCCATTGCAATTGTTCACGCTCCACGGCTACCCGTCCCCACCAAGTGTATAGAGCTATACCACCTCGCGAGTCGGAGAAGTCGCCGCCGTAGTTTGCTTCTTTGTATTGTACACCGGGCAGGTTATTCAGGTAGCCGGGCTTAGTCAGCCGTGCGCCGTACATCTTGTCACCGGAAGTCGGGAAATAGGTGCTGTTGAGCAAGCTTCCGTTCCACGATTTATCGCGAATCGAACCCCATATACTCAAGTGATGCGCTATATCCATCTGGATATCTGCTCCGTACCAACGCTTGGTTATAATGCCTTTCTTTGAGGCATACAGATCCATGCCAAGTATCGGTCGCACACGCATCTTGAACACCTTGTTCTTCGTCAGTATATGTAGAGAGGGGTCAGCCAGCGACAGGTTTGACACGGGAGTGATCCATTGCGTCACATGCCGATGCCCATAACTGTGATATACCGGCAATGTATCCAGCTCCAACGCGTAGTCTTGTAAGTAGAACTGCACATCATCTTTTTGCCGACGCGACAACAAGCTGTCCTTCTCCTGCGCCGTGCGGAGCATTGCCGCAATCTGTGCACGGTTGTACGGACGGACGGCTTCCGTCAAGTCGATGATACCGTCGGTAGCCAATTCGTCAAGGAAATCATAGATCTCCGTATATTCCAACGCCTCCGGAATAACCTGTGCCTGCGCCATCGACGCAGTAAGCAGCACAACCAACAGCCATCTATATCGCATAGTTTCGACTTTTGACTATCGACCTTTCGACTCTTTACTTCTTTCTCGCAGGAGTGTAACGTGCGTTGAGTGCCGAAACAACCTCTGCGGTAATATCGTACTCTTCAGCCGAGAGCAGGATATTGTCCTTGGCATTGTTGGAGAAGATCATCTGATAGCGACCTTCTGCATTAAGTTGCTTGAGGAAACTGAGGATCGTGTCAGCCAATTGGGCTTGCAGTTGCTGGTTCTCGAGCATAATCTCCTGCGTGAGTTGAGCCTCGCGATTCTCCAGATCCTGTTGTTTCTTGATCAGACGCTGTTGTTCGCTCTCCGCACGCTCACGGCTCAGGAACGCATTGTTCTCGAGTTTGCGCTGGAAGTCTGCCATCTCGTTTTGCAGGGTACGTGCTTTCTGGTTGAGTTCCAAACGGGCATTCTCCTGACGGGTCATCAGTTTGTCCTGTGCCTCCAAAGCAAAGGTATAACCTTGCAGAATGGAGTCCAGATTGATGTACGCTACAGGCAGTGCACCTTCCTGTGCAACAGGTGCAGGTGCAACAGCGGGTTTTGCTGCTGGCTTGAATACGATTACGAACAATGCAGCAATGGCTGCAACCAAAATAACGTCAATACAGATTTGAATTTTATTCATTGTAATAAATTTTAATTATTCATTATTAATAGGTTACACTATAATTCATCCACTTTCAGTCGCAAAGGGTTGCCTCGTTGTGCCTGTCTGTCTTGGGAACGCGTGCAGCCTACTCCACGCTCACGCATTGCTTTGCTCTGCCCGACATCTTGCGAATGAAATGTGCCGTTCTTTTTCATAATAATTCGCACGCACATCCCCGCGATGCCCAGCCCCAACAGCACAACCGATATGATAATTGCTTTTAGCATTATATAGTATCAATAAACTTCTTCTGCTTACGCTCGTACATCCAGCAACCGATAAGCAGAGTAATTAGCATAAATACAAAACTGTAACCAAATGCCCCCCAAGAGAACGAGCCTGCACCGTAAGCACCGTACTTAAATGCCTCGATCGGTGCGGTTACGGGGTTAAGTACCATCAGTTTGTGCAAAGTCGGGTTGGTAACGAAACTCAACGGATAAACAATCGGTGTAGCGTACATCCACAGCGAAACAAGCACAGGGATGAAGTTAGTCAGGTCTTTGTACTTCGTGGTCAGGCTGGATATAATCAGTCCGAGTCCCAAGGCTATACCTGCCAGCATCACGACAATCACGGGGAAGAGAAGCAGATACCAATTCGGGCACAAGTGTACGCCTTTGACAAATACAAAGAACAGGTAGATAATAACGAACATCATCAACTGTATACTAAATCGAAACAGTTTGGATAGCACGATGGAAAGCGGCGAAACGAGTCGCGGGAAATACACTTTGCCAAACAATCCGGCATTCTTGCTAAACGTACCGGCGACATCTGTCAGACAAGTCGAGAAATACTCCCACAAGCACACACCCGACATGTAGAACACCGGTTGTGGCACATCATCGGTAGGGATTCCGGCTATACGACCGAACACTACCATGTACATAAACACCGAGAACAGCGGCGAGATAAAGTACCACGCCATGCCGAACACGGTCTGCTTGAACTGAACAATGATATCACGCTTGACGAACAGCCACACGAGATACTTCTTCTTCCACAGTTCTTTTATTCCTAATCCGCCACCTGCGGCTTGCGCATCAATGACGGTTGTCCAATATGTATCGTCTTGTATCATGTAGTTTGCGTAGTTTACGTTAAACGGTATCCATAAACGACTTCTGCACCTTGTTGAATATCGCCAAACCGATTATGTCTATCACGACAGTGAATACGAAGCTGTACAGCAGCCACATCCATGAGAACTGTCCTACTCCGAGCAGACTGTATTTCACGGCTTCCATTACCGGAGTAACAGGGTTAAGCGACATAGCCAGATGCAACTTAGGATTTGTAACCATCGACAACGGATAAATCACCGGAGTGACATATACCCACAGCGTTATTACCTTGGCAAAGATGATTTGCAAGTCACGGTATTTGGTGGTCAGAGAGGAAACAACCATACCCACACCTACAGCCATGAAGGCGAGCATCACCATCAGTATCGGGAACAACACAATCTGCCAATGGATGGTCAGTTCGGTTCCGATAGCCAGATAGTAGCAATACGCCGCAATGAAGATCAGCAATTGAATGCAGAAATACAGCAACTGCACCGTTACCGCCACCAAAGGCATAATGATTCGTGGGAAATACACCTTGCCGAATATATCAGCGTTCGACACAAACGAGTTACTCGTTCCGGTCAGACACGCCGCAAAGTATCCCCACACGGATATACCCAACAGGTAGAACAATATAGGAGGTGCACCATCGGTGGATATATGTGCTACGCCGCCGAACACCGCTACATATACGATCACCGACAGCACAGGCGTTATGATGAACCATAGCGGACCCAGTACCGTCTGCTTGTACGCCGTGCGGAACGCACGATCCACAAACAGCACGTACATATCCCGGTACCGCCAAACCTCTTTCCAGTCAATCGCCAGAATCTTGTCTTTCGGAGTAATTACTATTTCGTTTGTATCAGCCATCTTAACTGTTATCTACATTCTTCTTTTGAAACAATCTATTGTGTTCTGCATCAGCATCGTCACGGTCATCGGTCCAACGCCACCGGGCACGGGAGTGATGAACGAGGCTATATCCTTACACGCCTCAAAATCCACATCACCAGACAAACTGCCGTCAGCCAACCGGTTGATACCCACATCAATCACTATCGCACCGGGTTTGATGCAGCCCTTCGTGATCAGTTTGGGTTTGCCCACCGCCACAATCAGTATATCCGCTTCGCGGCACACTGCCGGCAGATCGCGTGTGTGGCTGTGTGCTATGGTTACTGTACACTGCCTGTCCATAAGCAGTTTTGCCATCGGTTTGCCTACTATATCCGACCGACCAACCATTACTGCCCGCTTGCCGTCAAGAGCCACGCCGGTTGATGCCAGCAGCGACAATATGCCTTTCGGCGTACAGGCTATCGTGCAGCCGTAGTCCGGTACGGGGTTATATATCGTTGCCACATGTGCTTTCACCAGCGGTTGATGCAACCAAAGATGTGCGGCGTTCGTCGGATGAAAGCCGTCCACATCTTTCTCCGCACGGATAGCACGGATAACGTGCTCCTCGTTGATATGTGCCGGCAGAGGCAGTTGCACCAATATGCCATCCACATCATCATCCGCGTTCAGTCGGTCAATCTCCTTACAAAGCTCCTGTTCAGTGATTGTTGCCGGCAGCAGTATATGTTGCGAACGAATATGGCAGAACTCCGCTGCCCGCATTTTGTTACGCACATAGATGCTCGACGCCGGATCATCGCCTACCTGTATCACTACCAAGCGAGGCGTACGACCGCAAACCTCAGCCATCGCATCAACTTGTTGCTGCATGTCCGAGCGCAACTGTGCCGCTATATCTTTACCCGATATAATCATTCTATCTGCTTTTGACTTTCTACTTTCGACTCTTCTTTTTCCTCTTTCCCCAAATGATAGAATTCGGCTCATCGCGCAGATCGCGCATCAGGCTGTCCGCTGTCAGAACGGCACTGTTCACATTGCCGTACAAACTGTTGTCATGCAGCAGTTTGCCTACTGTTCCGTCCGTACTGTTGGCGGCTTCTATCAGGGCATTTACATTGGCGATAGCGGAATCTGCACGTGCGACGAGAGCTGCGACATCTGCCTCTGATACGTTCGCCGACAGTTTCTTTACATCAACCAATATACTGTCCACCTGTTGCATCACGGCAGGTATATCGTTTTTCATCATTCCCTCAAGTTTCAGCGACGACACTTTCAGCGACGCCACCATCACATCGGCATTAGCCAGAATCGCTTTCAACCGGTCGCCTTCCAATTGACCGTTCACATTGTCAACCAATACGCGTATCGATGACAACGCACTGTCAATCTGCGCAAGCATCGTGCCTCTGAGTTCATCCACCAGGGTCGGCTTGATATCGGCAGGCAACTCGCTATATGGAGTAATCTCTGCAAGCTCTGCTCCGGCAGGGATAATCACCTCGATCGCCGATCCGCCTAACAAACCATCGGCAATGATGCGCATCGAACTACCCTCCACCACACGTACATCCTCGTTCAACGAAACCAATACGGTAAAAGCGGTATCCTGTGAGAAGTCATAAAGTATCTCCTCAACCAAGCCGACCTTGTAGCCGCGTACATATACAGGCGCTTGCTCGGTCAATCCGCGCAACTCTACAAATCGTCCGTTATAGGAATGACTCGGATTGAATATGTTCTCGCCTTTCAGAAAACGAAAACCGAAATACAACAAGAACAGGCACAACGCTGCCAGCAATCCGACCTTAACCTCTCGTGAAACCTTTATCGTTATCTCTTTCATCTTTCAACTATAAACTTTCAACTGTCAACTATTTCTGCAATTCTATCGCCCGTTTGACGGGAATCTGCTCATCGCCTTGGAAGGCAACCACCACGCAGTCCGGGAACTTCTGCTTAACCGTTGCCTGCAACTTCTTTGCCTCGGCGTAGGTCTTGCATGAGCCGTACATATACTTGTACCACACGCCGTCTTTCTTGTACGTGCAGTTCTTTAGTCCCTTGAATGTCGGGTCATTACTCTTGAGTTGTGTTTTTGTGCTGAATATCTGCACTTTGTAAGTTATAGACTCTTTCGTCCGCTCGTTTGCCTCGGCTAACTGCTCTTGGCTGGTTGGCACTTGGATACTATCCGACGCCAATGCCGGAATAGCTTTGCCCGGACGATAGAACTGTGCAAACGCACGGAAGATCGAGCGTGCTATACCCAAGCGACCTGCATCGCTGGCAAGGAATCGCTCCTCATCGCGGTTGCTGATGAAGCCCATCTCCACCAACACCGACGGACAAGCCGTACGTAGTAGCACAAGAAACGCAGCCTGACGAACACCTCGGTCACTACGTTTCAGACTGTCAACGAATTGCTTCTGCACCATCGTTGCAAACTGTAGCGACTGATTCATGTAGTCGGACTGCATCAGATCGAACATGATATACGAGTCAATGCTGTTCGGATCAAATCCCTCATAAGAACTCTGATAATCAGACTCCAACTTGATTACCGAGTTCTCGCGCATGGCGATATCAAGGTTGTCCTCCATCTTGTCTGTACCCAACACAAACGTCTCTGCACCAAACGCATTGCGGCTATCGGAAGCGTTGGTGTGGATAGATATAAACAGGTCGGCTTTGTTCTTGTTCGCTATATCCGCGCGCGTACGTAAAGGAATGAACACATCCGTACTGCGTGTATAGATCACATCCACTTCTGGATACGCCTCTTTGATCATATCGCCGAGTTGCAACGCTACATTCAGGTTCAGCGTCTTCTCACGTGCCACACGACCTATTGCACCCGGATCGTCACCACCGTGACCAGCATCTATCACAACCGTAAACGCCTGTATCTGAACACTCACTGCCAGACACAGGATTATACTTGCTATCAATCGTTTCATCATAACGTTAATTTGCTCACGACATTCACAAAATGCCTATCTTTCCAAAAAACGCACAAAGTTACGAAAAAAAAATGACATTTGCAAATTTTTAATAAAAAAATTTATGATTGTGTCTAATTAGGGTCTGTGAGTGCTTTATTAATTTGATGATTCAACGACTCAAAGATTATTCCGTCAATGCCTTATAGAACTCCGTAACGGCAACGATTCCCTTCTCCCATACTTCGAGATCCATGGATTCGTTCGGCGAGTGGATAGCATTCTGCTCCAAGCCAAATCCCATGAGGATGGTCTTGACACCGAGCACGCGTTCGAACTCCGCAATAATTGGAATACTGCCTCCACGGCGAGCTGCCAGCGGACGTTTGCCAAAGGCTATCTCAAAACCTCGCTCTGCTGCTTTATATGCCGGCAGATCAAGCGGACACAAGTATCCCTGACCACCATGCATCGGCGTAACCTTGACGCGAACGCCGCTCGGAGCAAGGCTTGTGATGTATTCGGCAAAGAGTTTGGAGATTTTCTCATGGTCTTGGTTTGCCACCAAGCGGCAGGATACTTTAGCAAAAGCCTTGGAGGGAAGAACCGTTTTACTTCCTTCACCTGAATAGCCACCCCAGATTCCGCAGATATCAAACGACGGACGGCAACTATTACGCTCCAAGGTTGAATAGCCTTCCTCACCAAACACGTCTGGCACATCGATCGCACGCTTATATGCCTCGAGGTCAAACGGTATCTGCGCTATCATCTTTCGCTCTTCGTCGGGGATAGGCAGCACGTCGTCGTAGAAGTGCGGGATAGTGATTCGCCCCTTATCATCAACCACCTGAGCCAACATCTGCGTCAGGGCATTGATCGGGTTACGCACTGCGCCGCCAAAATGTCCGGAGTGCAGGTCGCGATTCGGACCATCAACTTCAATCTGCCAATATGCCAAACCACGCAGACCGATGGTCAAGGATGGCGTTTCTTTTCCTACCATCGAGGTGTCGCTCACAAGTATCACATCGCACTTGAGCAGATCCTTGTGTTGCTCTATGAACGCTGCCAACGATGGCGAACCGATCTCTTCCTCACCCTCAAAAATGAACTTCACGTGGCAGTTCATCAGTCCCTCACGCACCAGGTACTCAAAGGCTTTTGCCTGAATCATAGCCTGACCTTTGTCATCGTCCGCGCCGCGGGCATATAACCTACCCTCACGAATATCCGGCTCCCACGGATCGGACTTCCACAACTCTAACGGAGCCACAGGCATCACGTCGTAGTGGGCATAAACCAACACGGTGGGCGGTTGCTGATTGCTGATTGCTGACTGCTGATTGCTGATTTGGTATTCAGCAAAGACAAAGGGATTGCCATCTTGGGTGGGTGCAGGCATCACCTCGGCACGTTGGCAACCGGCTGCAAGCAGAAGTTCCTTCCAGCGTTCGGCACAACGCAACATGTCGGGCTTATGCTCTTGTTCACAACTGACGGAAGGAATCCGGATTAGCGATGCCCATTCCTCGATAAAACGCTCGCGGTTGGCAGAAATGTATTCATGGATATTCATAATTGTAGTTAAATATGTTTTTCGGTGCAAAGATACGAAAAAAAACTGACATTTGCAAGAGAATTTGAAAAATTTAATGCAAAAATGAGAAAATGCATTTACGGCATTATTTTTGTTGCAAAGGTAATGATGATGAAGCGATTACATTTTATACTGATTATCGTTTTTTGCACGCTTGGCGCAGAGGCGCAGGTGTTGTATAAGGTTACGGGCAACAGTGCGAAAGCCCCGTCGTATATCTTTGCGATGAACAAGATTGTAGGCATCGAGTTTCTGGACAGCGTGCCAAACCTCTATCGCTGTTTCTCGCAATGCAAGGTGGTACTCACGGAGTTCGCCATGCAAGACTACGAGGCACTCGCAATGCTCCGTGTGGCAGCTCTCCTACCCGACACGATTCGTCTCAACCGCTACTACACCGAAGCCGAGTACAAGCAGATCGACGAAGCCATGCAACTCACGGTTGGTATGGGCTTAGACCAACTATGCCGGATGAAACCCTCGTACCTGACAGCCATGTACCGCGACGAATTGATGCACAAGTGGCTCGATTACGACAGCCAACGTTCGATGGAAGCGTACTTTCAAGCCTTGGCGGCAGACAAAGGCATCCCCGTACGAGCTATTGACGAAATCGGCGAAACGATGTTTATACTCTTCGACCGCGAACCGTTTCACTGGCAATGCAAGCAGTTGTTGCAGATCATCGAATACCCCGAACGTGAGGTGCGTCAGGAGCGCGCACTGGCAGATATGTACCGAATGGGGCGATTGACAGATATGTCGTACCAGATTCTTGCGCCGGACAATCAAAGCACGCAGTCGTACTCTGACTACCAGATCTACGCCGCGCGCAACAAAGAGTGGGTCAAACGTCTGCGCGACTACCTTGTTGCCGGCAATGCATTCATCACGCTCGATGCCATCTATCTCGGTGGAGAGAAAGGACTGCTCGAACAACTGCGCGCTGCAGGCTACAAAGTGCGTCCTGTCAACAAGTTCCACTATCACGTGCCATAACGTCCCGCATCACATCATCTTTCCCCCATCACACTATCAATCCCGTAACTGCACCGCATCAAGCAGCAACAGTTACGGGATTGACCGTTATTTGCTCCGTAGAGTGATGCTTAGATCATCAGGGCTGCAACGAGCGCCAAAATAGCGTAGAACTCCGGAAGAGCAGCGTAGATCATCGTGTTGGTCTGAACGTCGTGACCACCGGCGATACCGCTGATACCGTTAGCGCAAACCATACCTTGACGTACTGCTGACAACAGGCAAACAAGACCTACTGCCAAACCGATACCGAAGTACAGAGCAGGGTTAGCTGCAATTGCATTTTTGTCCCACATAAGGAATGCAACGAAACCATACAGACCCTGAGTAGCGGGCAGAGCTGACAAAATCATGTACGAAGCCGATTTGCCAGGGTTCTTCTTCAATGCACCCTCTGCAGCGTTTGCTGCGATTGTTGTTCCGTAGGCTGAGCCTACACCGGCGAGACCTAACATTAGTCCCCAGCCAAGAAATCCTAAAAATTCCATAATGTTGTGTTTTATTTATTGTTATTAATATTTTACTTATTTCGCGAACGGTTGATACAGATTACCCTTGCCCTCATAGCCGGAGTTCTTGAAGTACTCAACGAAGGTCAAACGCAGCGGGTGTACAAACGCACCCAGCGACGACATAGCGAGGTTCAACAAGTGTCCGACAAGCAGGATCAGGATAAACGGTATCCACTGCCATGTAGCACCTTCGGTCGAGCCGCCCATAACCATTAGTCCGAGGTCGTTGAACGCGCCGCCCAACATGCCGCCTGCCAAACCAAGTGCGTAGAGACGGATGTACGATAGCGTATCGCCCAAGATACCGGTAGCCATGTTGTAGGTATCCCACAATCCAGCGCCGATATTCAGCAGCGGGTTTCTGCCCGGCGTGTTGAATACGTAGATGCCCAAAGCCGAGATACATGCAATCACGATCAGCACCATCTTTGTTGTTTCCATCGGCACGCTTAGAGCCATGCAGATGATCAGAGCTGCTATACCGCCCACGATGAGCAGCGTCCAGCCCCAAGTGCCAAGTGTAGCACGGAAACCGAAGCGCTTGGTGTAACACAGCGCCTTAACCACCATTGCCAGGCAGATATGGAATACACCGATTACCAGCGCCAGTACCATAGCAACATCGTAGCCGCCCTCAATACCGGAGGCTGCATATTGCGCCTTGGTTAGATATTGGAATCCGCCCTCTGTGATCACCTTACCGTTCAGGAACAGGTAATCGATACTCGGGAACAGCGCACTTAGATCCATACCGAACGCCGTACCGAGGAAGAAGCCCACAATCAATGTACCTACACCCAGTGTGGTAATGATCGGTCCAAGTCCCTCGAACATCTCGATGTTCAGTTTCTTGTAATATACAAGCAGACCGAAAGCCATGAGCAATATACCGTAACCGGCATCGCCCATACACAGCGAGAAGAACAGCAGGTAGAACGGCGCAAGAATAGGCGTCGGGTCAAACTCGCCGTAAGTAGGCCAACCGTACATGCCGGTGAATACCTCAAAGAGTTTGGCGAACTTGTTGTTATTGAGTTTAACCGGCGTTGCGTCGCCCTCAACCGGATCTTCAACCTCATAATACGTGTCGAGTTCATCGAGCACCTTGTTGAGTTCGGCAGTCTTTTCCGTCGGGCAGAAGCCTTCCATCAGACGCAATGCGCCGTCGGCTGCGGTGTCCGAAGAGAGTTGAACCTTTTGCCAATTGATACTTCTGCGCAAGTTTTCCAATTCCTCACGCTTGGCGTCAAGGTTCGCCTTGCCCCAGGCTTCGATGCGTGCATCGGCAGCGGCAAGCAGTCCGTTCAGCGCATCAATATCGGCGAGCAGCTCTTGTGCACTGTGCTCGTTGAGCGTCTGTTCGGTGCATGCCTCGGGCATAACGAACGGCTCACCGGCAAGTGTCAACACTGCGTCACCATCGCGTTTGGTAACTGCCACGCAGTAGAGCGTATCGCCATCGTTGGCAACAATGCTGCCCCACTCCTCTTGGAAGACTTTCTTTGAGCAGGTAAAGAAGTGCAGGTCGTAACCGGCTTCTTTGAGTTCGGCAATGCGCTGACTGCTGAATGTGCCCCAGATTGCCATGCGTTGTGCCTCTTTCTTCGTTGCTTCAAGCTTGGCGACAACAGCATTGCGCTCGCTAAGCAACTGCTCGGGTGCACCGGCTTCGATGAGTCGTTGCAGAGCATCGGCATCAGCTATGGTCTGACGCAACTGTTCGTCTTCCGCAAAACCTTCGGCTTTCAGGGTAACATGTACCAAGCCGGCTTCACGTACACGCTCAAGGAACGCGTCGTAGCGCGATGCAAGAACGAGGAACGTGTATTTCTTCATTGACTCAATCATGCTGCACCCTCCTTTCCTTTGGCTTGTTCAGCAGCGGCTTCACGCTCGCGCTTGCTCTTTACTATTTTCTGACTTGACTTGGAGAGGTTCTCCTCGTCCTCCATGAATCGCTTGATCTTGCGGATAGCGTCCTGGTAACCCGGAATCTGCACTTTCTCGAACAGGTTCACCTTCTGAGTCGTCTTCTTACGGGCGTACTCCAACAGGTCAACCTTCCGGCGCACAAACTCCTGACGGATACCTACTTCCGCTATGGCTTTGAGTTGTTCGAATCCGTCAATAAACCACTTCGGCGACGAGAACAGGCTGAACTCCTTGGTGGAATACACCACCTCGTCCAACACAGGCACGCGCACACCGGCGATTTTCTTGATGGACATCCGCACGTCATCCACATGGATCAGCGACGTGTCGAACTCTCCCCAAAGCGCCAACATCTGATCGTAATCCTTGATGCGGCGGTTCACTTCCTCATCCAGTTCCTGGATCTCTTTCTTTGCCTTCTTCACTTCGAGACGCAATGCGCTCTCCTTGCTCTGAAGGGTCGGAAGTGTACGCTGACGCATCTTAAGATTCTTCTCAAGTGCTTGTAGCGATGTTTTATTGAATTGATATGTTATTGCCATTTCGTAAAAGTTTAGAGTTTAGTGTTTAGAGTAACTGCTCTCAACTTCTTTCAACTTTCAACATTCAACTTTCAACTTATTTTCCCCAGTACTTGTCAACAAATACTTGCTTGATGTTCACCTCTTCGGGTTTGAAGTGTTTAGCAAACAGTCGCCAAGCTACGTCAAGCATCTCCGTGGTGTTGATGTTCACGTCGATAGCCAGGATATCGTTACTGTACTCCTTGGCGAACTTCAAGCAGCGCTCATCGTAGTCGGTGAGGTCGAAGCCGTTCTCCTGTTTGGTTTTGGCATTGGCCGCGTCGGCATACAAACGAACAGCGGCGTTCATCACTTGCGGATGATCTTCGCGCGTTTTCTTGCCTGCCACCAATTGTTTTAGACGTGACAACGAACGGAACGGATCGACAATAACCTTACCGATATCCGAGTCACGGCGCAGGTACAACTGACCCTCGGTGATATATCCCGTGTTATCAGGAATAGCGTGGGTGATGTCGCCGCCCGACAAGGTTGTAACGGCAATAATCGTGATCGAACCGCCGCCGGCTTCCTCGGGGAACTGTACGGCTTTCTCGTACAATTTGGCGAGGTCGGAATACAGCGAACCAGGCATACTATCCTTCGAAGGAATCTGATCCATACGGTTACTTACGATTGCCAATGCGTCAGCATAGAGCGTCATATCCGTCAGCAGCACGAGCACCTTCTGGTGTTTCTCTACTGCGAAATACTCGGCAGCAGCCAGCGCCATATCCGGCACGAGCAGTCGCTCTACGGCAGGGTTCTCCGTGGTGTTCACGAAGCTGACGATACGGTCAAGCACGCCGGCGTTGTTGAACACGTTCTTGAAGTACAGGTAGTCGTCGTTGGTCAGACCCATACCGCCCAGGATGATCTTGTCAGCCTGCGCACGCAGAGCCACGTTTGCCATTACTTGGTTGTACGGCTGGTCAGGGTCGGCAAAGAACGGAATCTTCTGACCGGATACCAACGTATTGTTCAGGTCAATACCTGCAATACCCGTAGCAATCAGCTCTGACGGTTGTTTACGACGTACGGGGTTCACGGACGGACCACCGATCTCTATCTCCTTGCCTTCGATCTCCGGACCGCCGTCGATAGGATCACCGTAAGCGTTGAAGAATCGACCGGCAAGTTGGTCACTCACCTTCAGCGACGGGGCTTTGCCCAGGAACACCACTTCGGCGTTGGTAGGAATACCTTCCGTACCCTCGAACACCTGCAGCGTTACGTCATCGCCCAGAATCTTTACCACCTGAGCCAACTTACCGTTGACGGTAGCAAGTTCGTCATTACCAACGCCTTGTGCCTTCAGCGAGCACGTAGCTTTGGTAATCGCAGTAATCTGCGTGTATATCTTTTGAAATGCTTTAGCCATAATCTTCTAATTTTCTTATTTTCTCATTTACTCATTTATGCAGCTATCTGACGTTCAGCTAGCAGGTCGTTGAGTTTCTTGCGATAGTCCTCAAACTGCTCGCTGTGGAACTCGCTATAGTTCATCTGTTTGCACAGGTTGATCACGCGCTTGAAGTACTCGCTTACTTCGAGGAAGTTATCGAAGTTGTAGTCGTGCTTGCAGATATCCATTACGAGGTCGAGCATGTACTCCTGACGCTCCAGCGGGCAAACGGCGTCGATCTTGTCGAACGCGTCTTGCTGGAGGATAACGAAGTCAATTACCTCGGATTTCCAGAAGCCCTCGTGGAAATCAACGGTTACGCCGTCATCACCGAGGATGTTGATCTGCTCCTGAATCTCCTTACCGCGCTGCAGATAGGTCTTCATATCGTTGACTTTCTCCAGCCACTCGCCGTTGATACGCTGCGAGATATACTCTGCGAACTCAGGATATTCGATATACTTCGAGTACGAGTCAATCGGGTTTACAGCCGGGTAACGCTTTCTATCGGCACGAGCTTGCTCCAGAGCGTAGAAGCAACGTGCCACTTTCTTCGTACCTTCGGTTACAGGCTCCTTCAGGTTACCGCCGGCAGGTGATACCGTACCGAGGAACGTAACCGAACCCGTTGCACCATTATTAAGGTACACGTATCCCGCGCGTGCGTAGAATGCACCGATGATTGCCGACAAGTCCATCGGGAAGGCATCCTGACCCGGCAACTCCTCCAGACGGTTCGACATCTCACGCAGAGCCTGAGCCCAACGGGATGTGGAGTCAGCCATCAGCAGTACGCGCAGACCCATCGAGCGGTAGTACTCGGCGATGGTCATCGAGGTATATACGGAAGCCTCACGCGATGCCACAGGCATGTTCGATGTATTGGCGATGATGATGGTACGCTCCATAAGTTTGCGGCCGGTGTGCGGGTCGTCGAGTTCGGGGAACTCCGTGAAGGTCTCAACCACCTCATTGGCACGCTCACCGCAGGCTGCGATTACCACGATGTCTGCCTCGGCTTGCTTGGATATAGCGTGCTGAAGCACGGTCTTACCAGTACCGAAAGGTCCGGGGATGAAGCCCGTACCACCCTCGCAGATCGGGTTGGCGGTATCAATGGTACGAACGCCGGTCTCGAGCAGCTTGAAAGGACGCGGTTTGCTCTTGTAAGCCATGATGGCTTTCTTTACAGGCCACTTCTGGATCATCGTTACCTGATGCAGATTGCCGTCAGCATCAGCCAGTACGGCGATGGTGTCGTTGATCTTGTACTCGCCTTCCTTAACAATGGATTTGACGGTATATTCGCCCTCAAATACAAACGGAACCATGATCTTGTGCGGCTGATGGTTCTCATCGACTTCGCCCAGCCATGAAGCAGCTTCCACCTTGTCGCCTACCTTGGCGAGAGGTTTGAATGACCAGAGTTTGTTCTCGTCGAGCGGGAAGCTGTACTCTCCGCGCTTGAGGAACACGCCCGTCAGTTTGTCCAAGTCGTTCTGCAGACCGTCGTAGTTACGGCTGAGCAGACCCGGACCCAGAGTCACCTCCAACATGTGACCGGTGAACTCTACCAAGTTGCCGACCTTCAGACCACGTGTCGATTCAAACACCTGAACGAACACGTTGTCGCCGGTCACTTTGATTACCTCTGCCATCAACTTCACATCGCCGACGTGAATGTAGCAGATTTCGTTTTGCGATACAGCGCCATCTACACCTACCGTAACGAGGTTAGCGATGACACCTTTTACTTTTCCTGTTGTCATATCTTAAAATCTTAAATCTTCAATTTTAAATCTTCAATCGAGCTTGATACCCTTTTTCATATCCGCTACCAAATCACGGAAGACTTGTTCGCCTTGCTCCACGGTCAGGCTATCCCAGCGATGGAGAATCGAGGCTTTCAGATAGTACGCGAGCACGGCTTCGATATTGAACACCTCAAACAGTGTCCTGTCCTCGAGCCACTGCCAGCGCAGCGCGTCGATATGTTTCTCGCGGTCGAGCAGATTGCCTATCTCGGCTATTTCTGCCACCTCTTTGAGGTCAGGTACGAGTGCCGCCATACGTGCGTTCTTACCCATCGCACCGCCTTTGCGCAGTTCTTGTGCCACTTCGTTGTCGCCCACAATCACCTTCTGCACATCCATGCCATGCTTGATGGCAACGGCGGCAGCCAGGACGTTGTTTACATCCATGTTGTAGGCAAACCACTCGCGAACGAACTTGTTATTGCACTTCAAACCTTGTTCGTACAGCAGCTGCGTGCGGAAATCCTCATCGCTCAAGCTGAGTTCTGCCTTGCGGTCTTGCACGGCATCGTCCTCCATGAGAGCAAGGATCGTCTCGTCGTCGTTCTTACGACGCAGCAGCGCCAGTAGTTCCTTGTCCGAAGCCGACAGGTGCTCGTCCAGGAGCTCCAGCAACGCTTCTTCCGAGGTCTGCACACGCTCGCTCAGTGCTATATCCTCAAAGCCCGCTATTAAATATTCGTAACCCATTTCTTAAATAGTTTAGTGTTTAAAGTTTAGTGTTTAGAGAAGTTATGAGTTTGAAGTATTGAGTTTATTGAGTTAACTTTCAACTCTCAACTATAAAAACTTCTCTCAACTCTCAACACTCAACTCTCAACTTATTTAGAACAACAGCTCGATGAGTTGCGGACGCAGGAACTCTTTGAAATATGCCACGAACTCGTCGTCACCGAACGCCAGTTTGTAACCACCTTGTTTCGGAGCGATAGCAAACGCTGTCTTGATTCCTTTCACTTCCTTGATCTCTACGCCTTTGTTGAGCAGCTCCTTGGCATTGGCAGCGAAATACTTCTTCAACGCCTCGGCATCCTTAGCCTCGATCACTACTTCCCCACCCTTGGCGAGTTGTGCAGCCAGGTCGGCAATCAGTTTCTGCATAAACTTAGCGTCAGCAGTAGCAGCTTTCACGCTGTCAGCAGCCAACTTGTCCGTCAGCAGGTTTGTCACCTCGGTCTTGATGGCGTTCACGCTCTGCTCAGCATAGAGCTTGAGCTCCGAGCGGGTGTTCTTGTCCAGCTCAGCGGCAGCGGCTTTGGCAGCCTCCAGTGTCTGAGCAGCTTTCTTCTCGGCAGCAGCGATGATGTCCGCAGCCTTCTGTTCAGCCTCTGCTACGATGGCATTGGCTTGTTCTTTGCCTTTCTCTACGCCCTCAGCGTAGATCTTGTCAGTTAATTCGGATAGATTCATTGTATATGGATATTTAGTTAATTTCTTATTTCACGCGCTCACCGGTGATGGTATAGATCTCGCCCTCACGCAGGATGTACAGGTGTCCGTCACTGATGACCTTCACTGCCACAGTCGATGTCGGAACAACCACGTCCTCTATGCCGTTTGCCGGGCAGGCATACGCCTCGTTTTTCTTTTCACCCCAGATATATTCAGCCAACTCAGGGTCGTCCACAAACGGGTTACGGTTGCCTTGTTTCTGTGCCACCTTGTTGTTGCGGTCGATCTCTTTCTGCGAAACGGGGTCTTTCCTGTGCCACTTGAGCAGGCACTTGATGGCTTTGTCGGTAAACCCGCACTCCGTTCCGTCCCATGTGAACATCAGGTAGCCCTTACCGCCCTGACTGAACTTCTTGTCCTTGTAGCAGGTCACCATATAGAAATAGATTCGCGCCACATCGCCCTTATATTGGTCTGCCGGCTCAAACACCGTACAACTATAGCCGTAGTTGTAGCCTAATTTCGTGCCCAATTCATTGCTCCACTCCGTCGCCCCCGTTACCTCCGCGTACGGCCATGCCGAACGCTTCTGGTTCGTCGCATTGTCGGTTGAATAGATGTGATGCAGATCGGTGTACATCGGCTCAGCCTTGCTGCCGCCCCAGAAACTTACGGGCAGGATATGCTCTCTGTTGTAGCAGTCGCACACCGTCTCTGTATCGTAATTGCTGCTCGTGCAGTAATCCGACTTGTTGAACGTACAAGCCGAATAGATATCCCACATCGTTCCGTCAGCGTGCATGTCCACCTTGGCTTTGTCGCCGCGTACGTCGTCATAGTACAGCACGGTGTGCTCGGCTATCTGCGCGTTCAAAGCGTCGCGGATCTGCAAACCTTTCAGTCCCTCCAGTTCAGGATGACATTGCGGCTCTATGGTCGGATAATCATCACCCGGATCATCGCCGCCACCGGGGTTATCGCCCGGCGCATCCATCGTCTGGAATGTGCCGTCAACCATCTCGGGTTTGCCGTTGTAGTTCTGCAAGTAACCCGTGGCTTCCACATATTCGCCTACGCTCAAGGTGCGCTTGTCGGCATCAACAGAAGCTTTCAGACGGAAGCACTCTAACCGCGATTGCGAACCGTCCTCAGTATCATCTATAAAGAAATCTGCGTTCTGATAATTCGGATAACCGCTCTTCCATTTTGTCACGTACCCGCGCACGGTATAGATATTGGTACTCTTTGAGCCCGATGCCAGATTCAGGCTCTCATATACCGCCATAATCTCGCTAACGGTATAGACTGCCGGATCTTCCGACGTAGCGACCTGGGCTGACGCACCCATCGCCACCTCTATCGGATATCCCGCAAACAAACAAAATACAATTACTGAGAGTAGATATTTTTTCATGCTATTGCTATATTAGAATATATTATACTTTTCGCTGCAAAGATAATAAAAAAAATTGAATTATGCAAATTTCTTTGCAAAAAAAATCCCACAATCACGAAAATTGTGAGATTTTTAACGAATTTACCGCAAAACGCGTAAAATCTTAGTACGAAAAATTCTTTGTCGCTATGTTTATGTCTGCAGCAGTCTCTTTTCTCCGTATTATCCCAATTCTTGAAAATGAATTGCCCCAAAAATTACAAATATGCAACATTTTTTATAAATAATTTGCAAATACTGCTGATGCGTTAACTTTTGTCTTGAACTCTATAAGTAACATAGATTCTGTTCATTACAAGCATTTCGATGTTTGAAAATAAATCAGTTAAATAAAGATTCGATAAAAGAAAATCAATAAATCTATTTTTTTAAGTTTTTTTGGTTAAAAATATCGCATCAGTACTATTGTGGCATTATTCATAATCCGCTGCAAAGTTACTACTTTTTTCGATATATGCAAATTTATCTCACACAAAATTGTGTAACACAAACTTGTGCAATGTGTATGTTGCAATATTTCAGTCAAATAGGCTGTTTCATGCATTAATTTCTACGAACAGCTCTCCATTGCAATTGTTGGTAATTGTCTTTAATAGTTGACTGAACAAATCCACTTCTGTTTATTTCTGTTTATGTCTGCTGCTGTCTGTTACACGGAGAGTATGGCTTTGGCGGATAAGGCACTCGTCAAGCTCGCTTGAAAGAGAGACTTATACGACAATGACATAAGTCCGGAACGGACAACAGACAGCAGCAGGGTTTATATATGTTTATTTTCCATATGTAATCCTACACCACACAAGAAAAACGGAGCCGAAGCCCCGTTTCCCTCTCATTTTGTGCACTTTGCGTACATTGTGCATTTTGCTTTCATGATTGAAGGCAGGTCATTTTACGCCATTCTCTCCACTTGCGATACCACGCATACCCCGCAGCAAGGATCAAGAGCACCCACATCCCCTCACCAACCGGCGTTCCGGGCTCTAGAGGCTTATCGGTGCCACTGATATCATCGTCATCGAAGTCATCCATTTTCGCACGACGCGGACCGCGAACAACTCCTGAAGGCGTGTTGTCGTCAGGAGTGTTAGCGCCTATTGTCAAACCGTTACGCGCTGCCAATGGCAGGCTGGAGCCCGACCCCATCATGCTTGATGTCGAGTAGAACTCAAAGTGCGTCTTGCCGACCTGATGCTCAAACGCCGCTTTGTTCTCACTGGTCTTGAACTGTGCTTGACCAAACATCGCTGCTGCCATCGTCAGCGCGCAGATAACCAATAAATATCGTAATGTCTTCATAATCTCTAATTCTTTAATCATTAAACATTCAACTTTCAACATTCAATCATTTATTGATTTCCGTCACGCGTTTACCTGTCGCGTCGTACATCAAACCATCGTAGATGATATACATCTTGTCATCCAGTATGATCTTTCTGACATCTGATCTCTGATTTCTGACATCTGTATCCTCCATTCCCGTCGGCACTTTCGCCATCGGCACAACGTTCAGCGCAAACCGCTCATCGTCTTGCGTGCGACCTGTCGTGAACGTGTAGTTGCTCATCATCAGGTTCGTTACCTCGCCGGTCTGGTAGTCAATCAGGTCAACACGCTCAACAGCAGCTTCAGCATAGCGTGAGTTCAGCGAGAACGTGTACTCCCCGTCTTCCGGTGCGCGGAATCCAATCGGGATCACTTTCTTCGCATCCTCAGTACTCATCGCGTTGTATGCCAACCGTGTATCATGTGACAAGCTGTATGTCGCCAACGTATATCCGTTACCGAACATCTTCTCAAGGTCAGCACCAATCTCGTACTCTGTGCTGTACTTGTCATTAATCAGTAGCGTCGTTTTGTCACTCTTCTCACCTCTGCTCAAGATGATACCTGTCTTCACTATCGGCATATTTTCCCGCTTCGGCGCGTAGATTGGCAGACTACTATTTTCTTGTTGTCCCGCAACGGCAAAGGTCAGTGTTCCGCTCTTAGCAAACTGTATAAAGAAGCACCAACCAGGCAACAACTTGGTATCATTATCTGTTATGTCGTATTGCATGTATTCCGAGAAATCGTGTGTGGGAACAGTAACATATACGACATAGTCATCCTCTTCATATCCGCCATACGGATCAGATGAGTCTCCGGTCAGAGACATCTTGCCAGTAATAAACGCATCGTCTTTATCGTGCGTAGCATTATTTTTCGATGCGAAACACGACATATACGGCACGCCTAACAAGTTCCATCCGGCATGTCGTGTGTTGGCTGTACCTCCTGATGTCGCAGCACCGGTATAGGCAACTACATCTACTTTGTTCTTAAAGTATTTATCATCAATAGTTGCCTTCTCTCCATCCGCTGTCCATGTGTTAGTGAATTCC
The DNA here is from genome assembly GCA_902792835.1 of uncultured Bacteroidales bacterium. Lineage (GTDB taxonomy): Bacteria > Bacteroidota > Bacteroidia > Bacteroidales > Paludibacteraceae > Colicola. Next base: position 11,017 of record CADBAZ010000019.1, on the reverse strand, counting down.
ACTGGCACGCGGATGACTGCCGAGCCTTTTGACGACACAGCGGTAATGGTATAGCCCTTACCAGGCTCCAAATAGTCACTTTCGCCCATCGGTACCCAGTTGTCTGCTGTTGCGCCACTCTCTGCACGGTTCTCACCATCGTATTTGTCAATACCGATATGTTTGCCGTAAATTGATGCTTTTGCCAATGTCGTATCAGCATAATCGATCTTGCTTACTTTGGTCTTAAACGGTACTGCCAACGGATAGTAATGTTTTCCATCCGACTTCTCATAGATATCGTAATCCATCCAAGCAGTATCCTTTGCAAGTGCAGCATCGTCGGCTATATACACGCGCGCTACGTCATATTCCTTCTCTCCCGCACGCGTCCAACCATTATGCAGACATAACGTCGAAGCCGTCAGCGTACCCGTTGAAACCTTCAGCGTTGCGCCCGGATAGATATGTAATTCTCCTATCGAGGCTGTGCCCGGTGAAATTGCGTATGAACTTGTATTGGCTGTCAGAGTAGCACCCGGCAACAAATGTACTTCTTTGTCTTTCCATGAACTCTTAAGCGGTTCACCATCCGTCTTCATATCGCGGCTTGATGCAATGATTCGCGGAATCTCTATCTGAGACATAGCCAGCTCTGTGCCGACTGAATTCTTCCAGTGTACATATAGTTGCTTGCCTTCATTTGCTACAGCGCCTATTGTTACATCTGCATTGTAAATTTTTACATTTCTACCGGCTGTGAGTGAAGTAGCATTTACTGCTGTCAGAGTAGCGGCAGCTGGTTCAGCATCAGCCACATTCATTGTCGCCGATGCCACATCCGTCATGTCGGCTTCCAGAATTAAGCCATGCTCACCCCATTCCTTGACTTTTGCATCACGTGCCGTAAACTTGGTCGTAATCGGCAGCAAATAAATGTTGTACGAGGAAGGATCACCATGATATCCAATGTATCTACCATTGTAAATACCCATCTTCTTCGTCGGGTTATGTGAAGGATCCATCGACAATTCGTACGCTCCGAAGTCTGAGCTCTTCAAGTACCACACCTGATCGTTGTCGCTATTCGTATTGGACAGCCACATTTGGTAGATCTTAGCACCGCTACTTGTCTGCAACCAATGGCTTCCGTCGTTGGTGAAACGGATACCGTTTATGTTGCTTGTCGGTGCATTTCGTCCTGTGCCCTTGAATACGGTCAGACTTGATGCATACGAAGCCGCTGTTGGATTATCATTGTCATTTACTGTGATGTTAATCGGAGTTATAGAGCCTTGTCCTCCTTGTGTTGCAGCTAACGTATTCGGCAAAGCATACCACTTTGTGCCGTTCTTTACAGCAATCACAAACTCTTCCGGCAATGCGCGACCGTTCATAGGATGTTCGATAGTCTTGATAACACGATATGTACTAACCCCATTAATCAATTTGCGTAATTGAAGTCTAAGCTTGTAATTATATACCGTATTATATGTAGCTGCTGGGACGGTAAACCGAACAGAATAATTTTGATTGTATGCTCCCGAGGTAAAACTTGAATTGGATATATTGCCTTCAGCCAACGAACTACCGGCTGAACCATACAGACGGAGAGGAGAAGAGCCGTTTGCTACTACATCCCCATTCTCGTCTAAATAACTGATAGTAATATTGTCAACATTATACAAGTCACTACCACTGAAGTTAATCAAATTATCTGCATCCGCAGTCTGATTGACATATACACCTGCTGTAGATGTCAAGTGCACATCACCAGTCACATTAAATGTCGGGATACACCATGCTTTCACATCACCATAAATCTTTGCCGTTACGTTAATAGCATAAGTTGGTACTGTCAACGTACTTTCGTCAACAACACTCGCCGTCACATCAGTACCATCGGATTGCTTCGTCACTTTCCATCCCGACCAATAATGTCCGCTCGTTATACTTGAATATGACAGCGTCAGTTCTGTCCCATAATCTACATCCTCATTCTCACCTTCATCTATATCTCCGGCTGAAATAGTTACATTTGACGGACTCAAAACGGCTACATTGTAACTTTGAATGTCGAACGTTGCCGAAATAGTTATATCCTCACTCAACGTCAAACTACTGCCACTTGTAAATGTCGTTCCGTTTACTTTCAATCCATTCGTCGCTAACTCATATCCGGTATTGCCGGCAGCGCTAATAGTGATCGTTCCTCCGATATACGCACTTCCCGAAGTCATGGTGTTAGCTCCGCTATTGTATGTAACCGTTATCGTGCCATTGGATGGAGCTGTAATCGTTACGCCCCATGTTCCGGTCGGTTTCCAATGTGCTGCAAATAAGGCTTCATCATCATAGATCCACTTACCATCCTCATCAGTGTAGTCATCTACACCTGCTACCAACGCACCATTAGCCGTAATAACCATATCACCGCCGCTATAGTCTGTGTAGTACCCCAACAAAGTATAGCCGGTGTAGGATGCATGTGTAACGCTTGTTAACGATGACGAGTTATAGGTCGCCGTTGCTTCACCGTCAGATGTACCTCCATTCTTATCAAGCACAACAGCATACTCTTTCGCGGTAAAGGTCGCATCAACCGTGACGTCGTAGTCCGGCATCGTCATTTCGACAAATGATTCGTCTTCATCCCCGTCAGCAATTACGTCTGAAGTGACATCATTAGCGCTTCCATCCTTAACTATCCATTCTGTAAAGTTGTATCCTGTACTTGGTGTCGCCGCCAAAGTAATTGCCGCACCTTCACACGCTGTTGTCGGATCGGCCTCAATCGTTCCGCCGGTCACAGTACCTGAACCGGCAAGAGTGATGTCATATTGGGTGCAGCAATTCGTGCGGTATTTGGAGTAAGTTGTTACACGCTTGTAAAGGTAAACTTCTTCTGCTGTCGTGTAGGCGTTCCAATAATCTCCACTGCACGCTAGATGATATCCGCTTACTGATGAAGATTCGAAAGAAAAATTATCCGAATATCCCTCCGATTTAATAACTGTCCGAATAAATGAAGCATCTTTCGTATCGCTCAGGATTAGATTATTATAAGAGGACACCGTAACCAATACCAGATACTTATCTGCACTCGCATTATATATACTAAACTGATTATTTCCCTCTGATGTAATCTTCCATATACATAAATCCGATTTACTACTCATATCAAAGTTAGTGCCTGATGATGGTAGCGACCAAGAGTTTTCAGAAACTTGTTGATATGTTTTGCTATTATAGTTAGCAGCTTTCAAAACATGATCGGTAGATGAGTAATAGGATTCTATCAAATAGTCCTCTCCGGAAATGAAATTACTGGAAGCCGTTAACAACTGGAAATTGTCACTTTTAACAGCCTTGGCAAATACCGCATAATACGTCACGTTCGCCGTAACAGCCGGCATTGCTGACGCATCTGTGTAGATTGTCTTTGAACTCACATCATCCAATGCACCAGACCATTCTGCTGTTGACCAGCCGTAGAATGTATTACTCGTCGCATCGCAATTGGTTGGATTCGCAGGAAGAGTGGGTTTGTCACCATCATACACCTGCGTTGTAGCAAAAGTGCCCCCATTATTACTCCATGTTACGGTATATTTGGTATCTTCAGTAAATGTAACGGAAACTGATGAAGATACGTTACTTCCTTGTGTATAGGAAATCAAAAAGTTGCCATTACCATCGGAAGTAATCGACCCGGTTTTGTTGGTGGCTGTGATATTAGATGCTTCCAAATGATAGTGCTCATCCACATTCTGAGGACACAAAGCAACAGTTGTTGTTCCACTACCACAGTTCGCGGTTGTTCCTCCTTCGGAGATTGTTGAACCTGATGCACTACCAGCCTTCAGCACAAATTCGCCATGACTCGCAGCATCGCCATCGTACGATAAGGTAACGGTTTTATCACAGCCTCCTGATGTTTCTACAACAATTTGAGTAATGCGAACTTGATTAGTAGATGCGGTCAGTGTAACGGACGCTGCGTTTCCTGTCCATGTGCCAGTGTAGCTTGCAGAAGCTTTATAACCGTCGCCGTCAGGTATTCCACCAGGACCATATTTTGTTGTGCCTTCTTTAGTACATGTAATGGTGATAGATGTGATACTACCACTGCTAACAGAAACTTCCAAATTTGAACTTTTAAAAACTTGATAATAATCTCCTTTAGCAGTATTGGACATTGTTATTGTTACACCATTTTTTACAGAAATAGCCTCATCTGCCGAAGTCCATGTACTTATCGTTCCCCACGCACAGCCGATTGACATGCATAAAAAGACTAACAAACATGCTGCATAACGCACCAAATTATTTTTTGTTCCAATTATTGTATTGATTGACAAGATATTCGTTTTCATAATTTTCAAATATTAATTATTCATTATTAATTGTTAACTGAATAAGAATATCTTATTCCTCGTCTGCCCAAACAGCGTAGTAGTTCTTACCTTCAGCACACATTCCGCTCTGACTACCCTCATATATCGTCGCACCTAACTTGAGACTTCCATCTTCATTGATGTCATCTTCTACCACCCAGCCGATAAAGTGCTTATGCTGTCCCTCGCATCCAACTGCCTCTGCCTTATCAGATTTTGCCGCAGGAGTGGAATAACTGCCACTTCTTTCGTTGGAGGTCTCTATGCTACTCATCCTATCGTAATAGACATCTTTTGATTTAGATTCTGACCATGTAGCTGTTATTGTCACATTAGCAGCAGGCATTGCAAAGCTGCCGCTGGACACGTCCACCACATTGCTTCCTGCATCTACAGCACTCCATCCGGTAAAAGGATAACCGCATTTCGTAAACTCATTTTCCAAAACCGTCACCTCATCTCCGGCTTCGTAAGGGTTATTACTATCCGTCATCGTTCCCGATCCTCCCGTTCCGGCTGCATAAGTCACTGTATATGCCAAACCTGTAGTTGTATTTGCGCTAACTTCTGTTCCGCTTGCACAATAATCACCATCTCCGTCGTATGTAGGTGTTATACCAACAAAATATTCATGGTTGGCTGTCAGTCGCGATCCGACAGGTGTCTTTGCTCCAAATGTATATGTACGGTCACTATCACCAGCTCCATCTATTTCGACCGGATCTCCGATCGCTGAACCTTTCACGCCAGTTCCGTTATTGTCATACAATTGTAGACTATAACCTGTCTCATGTTCCCCCTCTGTCTTTCCCCATGTCACGTTAATCGTAAATGCAGTCTCCGTAAACTCAATCTCATCGTCATCCACCTCACCTAACGGTGTACAACACATGCTGATACAGTTGGAATAAACCTTCGGGAAGACATAATATCTTATGGATGACATTCCTAAACCTTTTGAGCTGCCGTTGGCACTTGCTGATGTCGCGATAACGCGCATTGCCTTAAATCCGGATAGAGAACTTCCTGATCTGAAAATACACTCCTTAAATGAGTTATCAGGTGCTGATCCTGTATTCCAACTGTTTCCTTCTGCATCTTTTATAGCGAAATAGCCGGCATCTGCTGCAGAATAGTATCGTGCCTTTACTATCACTTTAGCCAATCTGCTTACATCGAAAGCTCCTGATTGAACATAAGCATCTTTAGCGAATAACCGATATGAAGACTTGTCACTTGTAGTTCCGCTATAACTCCAAGTGTCATATAAAGGGAATTGAACCAGAACCGTATCGCCCGTATAGGTTTCAACCTCGCCGAAAATAGCATAATAGGTTTTGTCTCCACTTGTAGGTGGTACCTCATTGGCATCAAACAAATCTAATGGGGCAGATGTTGGTGAGTTACCTATGTTCGTCTCGCTCCAACCTAAGAAAACGATACCGGAACAAGACGCTCCTAATGCATTATCAGCTACATCTGGAGGCGTACCTGTAGAAACTCCTGTCTCCGATTTAGTAGTTGTTCCACCCACTACCCAACTCACATTTGCTGTCCCAGTCTCATATTTAACCGTAATTGACTTAATACGCAAATACCTAGCTCCACTTCCTTTTGTGAATGTAATCTTTATGACACCCGTTTTGCTAATTGTACCGGTAGTGGTAGTACCTGGCGTCGCTCCTGATGTTATAGTAGTAGCTTCTAAAACAGTGGATCCTCCTACTTCTATCTGGCAAGTGTGTTTCCCACTATAACTAGAACATTCTATATCAATTTGCGTAATGGTTCCATTAAAAGCATTGGATAGCAAAACGACATCGTCAGGACTTCCATCCTTTCCCAATTGCATACACGCATACGTTCCGTCATAAGTTGTACTTGTCGCATCTGAACGTGTGAAATACCATGCTTTACCATTTAATATAGCCTTTCCGCTTGTTCGTGAAGCAAACCATTCCTGTTCTCCGGTTGTAACAGTCCAAGTATACGTATCTGCCCACACATTCCCAACTCCGATGGTCAGCAGAATTGCAAAAACAGCCACGCGTTTTAGCGGACAAACACGTAAACGACACGTAAACGAGTCGAAAACGACACGTAAACGACTGCTACCGTTCAGCCACTCTTGCGCCACTCTCGCGCTGGTTACAGAGTAATGACGTTGTTCTGACGTTAGCCTTGACTGTTGGTTGACCGTCGGCAGACTGTCGGGATTGACAGCATCCGCTCTCAATCCATTCATTCCACTCATTACACTCATTACGAACTTCTTCCGCAATAAGTTTGATAAAAAGTTGAACTTTTTCATATTGTTTGGTTTTTTAGTTATTTTCTAAATCTACACAGTATGTTACCTACAGCTTCTCCTGTTTCTGCTTTTTTGGTGTCATTGCCATATCTTTCATAATAGTTCTTATCAAATAGTATTGCATTGTCTTTTGATTGCAATTTTAGAAGCACAAGCGTATGTCCATAATAGGTGAACATTCTAATACTTGTTGCTATTTCTTGTTTTACTTCCATACTAACAGGACTTTTCAAGATATTGTCTTTAATAAAGCGCAAATATTTATCTGGATTGTTATCGTAGAATTTATTTATTTCATTCTCTACTCCTGTTATATATAAATCGGTTCCAATATATGGAGTTGTATCATCTTTTAAAGAGTACTGAGTTTTATACATCTCAATATCTTTTTTTTCTGTGATTCCGATGATGACATATCCACATGTGTAAGGAGCTTTGTTAACTTCCGCAGTCAATATCTGAACACATTTATATACCAAATCAATATTCTTTACATCTCCTTGCAATGAATGAAAGCCACTTTTAAAATCATATTGAGTTCCTTCAACTTGCGATTTTTTCATAATGTTTTCAAATTCAAAAGACCAATCGTCATATGCCACATCTTCTCCTTGGGTGGGAGAGAAAGCACGATCTATAATACCCATTATTGCATCAATAGATTTGTCCCTATCTTGTTGCTGCCATGATTTTTCATCAATTCCAGACATATGCTGAATAGTATTTTGAAGCAGAGAGGTAAGAATAGCATAGTCTTTCACTTTTTTGTGATTTATAATCATTTTTTCATAGAGGGCAATAAATATGATTTGAAATACCCTGAAAACATTATGACCTTCTAGTTTGTTATATATCAGTTGGTTAAAATCTTTATTTGATGTTTCCAATATTGTCCTTATTGTAGTAAACACAAGCATAAACTGGTCATGAATGTTTTTTTCGCCTTTTCGGTTAATTAGGATGTCAATATCAATTTCTTGACCATCAATACATATTCTATTCTTTTGGTACATGTTATCCAAGGCTATTTTATGAGGCATATATTTCCTTCCTGCAATCATAAATGCAAGGAGATGGGCAATTAATTCTTCATCCCTTGATATACGCATATTATAGGATGGTATAATTTTATACTTCACCCAAAACACATCATCCATTAAAATGCTATAGGGTAAGCGCACACTTGATAAACTAATTTTACTCATCAAACTAAGTTCTATTTGCTCTGTCTCTGTTACATCTCCTCTGATTTCAGATGAAAGTTTTCGAACAATATCTGAGAAACCACCCAATGCCCCCACTTGTCTTATTTCTTGTTCTGACAATTGCCGTCCATATGAATTAATCCTGCGAAAGATTTCTTCAACCTCTTTAGGTCCCGCAGTAATATATGATATAGGCATTTGGTACAAAGAAACCATGTCGATGCAAATTTGTCTATCTATGATAGGTGTTCTTTGCTTTAACACTCCTTTGTCCATTAAAGATTTTGTTGTGGCCAATGTCTCTAAGTTAAAATATTTGCGTTCTCCGTCCACGATTATGCCGAATTCATTTTCCATGAAAGAAAAAATAGCATTTAATCTCTGTAGACCATCTATGATTTCATAACATGTATTACCCTGAGCATCAACTATGTTTGCGAGTAGTATCAATGGAACAGAGTACTTGCGATAAATTGAATCTATAAAGGTGATTTTTTCTTCTTGTTTCCAGACTAGTTTTCTTTGATATCTTCGGTTAATTACAAATTGACCTTTACGGAAATACTCATAAATAACTTGCAAACTTTCCGGTTTGCTTGAAATACTATTGTTTTGCATATTATCCATTGTTTATAGTTTAACATCTATATTATTCGTTATGTTCCATGGCACAAACTAATTCAATCGCGTGCAAACAAGATTGTCCATTACATCCAAGCAAGGTTACCATATTGGTTCGTATAGACAGAAGCTATTGCTCTGCTATATGGATTACTAATGTGAGCTTTGTTTTCTGCTCTTTCCCATGCACGGTATGCTGCGCTGATTCCGCGTGCCAACCCTCGCATTTGTTTATACGGTTTCAGACCATTCTCTGCTAGCATTCTGTTCGCAGTCTCAAAACTCATCTGTATATTTTGTGTCTGCAAAACGATAGCCAACCTCCCCAAGAAGTCATACCGCCCATCCGCAACTGATAATTGTTTCATTGTATCATGATTTTTTGTATTATTATTCATTAATATTTACGCGCATACGCACGATAATACAGACTTACATTAATTATTCAGGGTTACGCTCTTCTGCCTTGTCGGCATCTACAAGCATGATATATCGAGGCATCATCCATTCTATATTGCTTTCTTCATTCTCGCCTCTACGGTTATCATCGCGTCGGTTTGCTATATAATGCATTCCGTTGTCCATATTCTTCCAGAAATCTTGATTCTTTGTGACGAAATTCGCAAACGCTGAAGCATGTTTGGATGATGTGTCTGCATGAAGACTATTTATAAATTGAGATAGTTGTGATGCTAATGTCCCCATTATCGGAGAGCCTATAAGACCATGGGAAAGTGCAAGTTCAAAATCAGTAGTATCGATAGAAGAAAACAAAATAGGTGTGCAGCGACCAAATGGAGTACCACAATATTGAAGTGATTGTTGACTAATTCTACATGCACTCCCACCGATAGAATCTGTTGTGCCGAAATAGCAAATCATCGAGCCTGTTTGTCTACTAGGATAAACGGGGTTGAGCATTCCAGTCAATTCATATGCGAACTCATAACTTCTTCCATTCCAATAGAACACTCCGTATGAACTTATGGCGTCACTACAAGCGTCACGAAGAATATTCGCTGGCAGCCCAGTCCCTTTCGGATCAATAATTGGGCAGTTGCGAAGTAATTGATATTGATTAGCCGCTAAATGGAAGCGGAATTTGTTTCTTGGTTGTATATCTGTTTCTCTTTTGGCTTGAATAAAAGTAGCACGCATGAAGTCTCGTTTTTCAGAAAATGAGACAACTAACAAATCCGCTATCTCACAGCGAGTCTTGTTCCGCGCTTTATTAAAATACTCCACATAATGTTGGTGCACTTCACTTACTTCACAATATGATTGGGCATCAAAATACGCTAACATACCACGAAACAAATTCACTTCTATCGGAGCAAACTGATTGCTTACGCGCGTCAATGCTTCGCGTAATGTTAGGGCACCTTTAACAACGCTCTGTATGCGTGATAATTGAACTGCTTTTCCCATAATCTTTTGCACTATATGTCTCGTGCGCACATATTTATTATCTTTTGTGATCACAAGTTAACCCAATAGCTTGTAACCGTATTCTCTTTTCCTTATTATATATTGCTTTGTGTTGTTTATATTCTCTTTTGACTTCATGTGTACCTACATAACAAAAGCAACAACTCCGAAGAATTGTTGCTTATAGGAAAAAACTATTTGGAGATTTATCCTATCTCCTTAATCAAATCATCCAATGATTCATAATGATTGATCTCTCCTCGCTCTGCCTCTTTGACAGAGACTTCTAATGATGTCTTAAAATCTTCATTCATTTTCTTCTCCTTTCTTGCCAAATAAGTATCTATGCGAGCCGGTATCAGTCAATAGTAACGTGAGACGCTTGTCATCCTGTTTCCAAACCAACAGCCAATCGTCCTCAATATGACACTCCCACAGCCCGGCAAACTCCTCCGTTAACATATGAGGTCTGAACTCTGGCGGCAGACAGCCATTCTCCACGAGAATAGCTACCACATCCCACAAGTCTTCTATGCACTTGCCCTGACGCTTGCATTCCTTGACTGACTTCTCAAACCGGGCAGTAGTATCAACACTGTACATTATCTAAACTTGTTTATCAGTTCCTCTAATGAATTGTAGTGATTGATACGACCGGCCGCAATGTCAGCCATTGCATAGTCCAAGCCACACATAGGGCGTTTCTGCCCTGTGGAATAGTTCTGTGTTACTGTTGTTTGCATATCAACCTCCTTTCGTGTTTACCTTTGTTCTGCAAAGGTACAACTTTTTTTTGAAATATGCAAATTTTCGGGCAAGAAAATGATTTTTTTACATCATTTTTCTTTCTTTCCTATAAGTACACATTACGTCAATGTCCGTTTCTGCTTTGTTTTCAGTGCCGCAGTAGCACTATCTTTACCCTGTCCTCGTGTCGGGCACAACTTCTAAATGTTAATATTTTGCGGTTACAGCCTAATCCAATAGCCTGTAGCCATGTTCTCTTTCTCTTATTATATATTGCTTTGTGTTCGTATTATCATTTCGCTAGCATCAACAAAATGATAACACGCACA
>CADBAZ010000018.1 GCA_902792835.1 uncultured Bacteroidales bacterium | reverse complement strand
CCTTATATCTTTGGCTCGTTCTTAGCCTTTAAACCACACGGGATCACCGCAAGCATCGCACAGTGGGGTGTCTTATATCTCCACCAGTTTGTACCCTTTACCGTGCAAGCCGATGATTTGTCTTTTTGTGCCGACAAGATGCTTGCGCAGATGATTGACATATACGCTCAGACTGCGACTCGCGAAGTACGAATCCTGACTCCATATAGTTCGCAGAATAACGTTGCGTTCAACGAGCGTATTCAAGTTTCTGCATAGAATCAGTAATAACTCGCTCTCACGTGCTGCCAGATGCTCGCTACCTAACATCTGCCTAACAGAGTCGAAATGCACACCGTTACCCAGGTCAAACTCCACCTCGCTGTTCTTCTTCGTCAGATGACAGCGCCGCATAATTGCCTTAATCTTGCAAAGCAATATATCCATCGGACAAGGCTTGATAAGATAGTCGTCACAGCCCAAGTTATATGCGCGAATAATATCCTCAGTCGCTCTGCGCTCAGTCAGGAAGATCACAGGCACTTCGTTGCCCGTCTTGCGGATCTCTTCCAACATCTCAAAACCATTCATCTGAGGCATATTGATGTCCAGCAGACAAATGTCAAATGCTCGTTGCTGAAAACGTTTGAGTCCTTCCTCACCATTGTTGCATAACTCCACATCGAAGTTCAGTCTGTGCAGGAAATCCGCCAACAGACTTCCTAACGATATATCATCCTCACAAAGGAGAATTCGGACTTTTTCTTCTATATGCGGAGCCATAATATAGTCTATTTGTTTAATAACGCCTCAGCACGTTTGAGCGCTTCGTGGATATTCGAGCAGATATTCTCCGGATTCATCATCTGTTCTATACCATAGGTCTGCAATTGATGCAACACGTGTGTCTGCACGCCCGACAGGATGATAGTCATTCCCTCGCGGTGCGAGCGTTCGATAAGTGTCGACAAGTTGTGCATTGCCGTCGAATCCACAAACGGAACCTTACGCATCCTGATGATTCGTATAGGACACTTCTCGCCGGATACATGGCTCATCACATCATCAAAGCGGTTGGCTATACCGAAGAAGTACGGACCATCAATCTCATACACCTCCACGCCATCAGGGATAGCCAGGTGCTCAAGGTTCAATTGAATATCGCTATCCTCGTTGGGATCAATCTCCTTGTTGAAGGTACGGATATGTGTCTGCTCGTTCGTACGCATCAGGAAGAGTACAAGAGCCAGCAATATACCCACCTCAATAGCTACCGTCAGGTCGAAGATTACCGTCAACAGGAAAGTGATAAGCAGCACCCACAAATCGCGCGTTGGGTGCTTGATCAGTCCCACGATTGTTTTCCAGCCGGACATCGAGTACGCAACCATAATCAGTACTGCCGCCAGACACGCCATAGGAATCATTCCTACCAACTGACCCAAGAAAAGCAGCACGAGCAGCAACACCACAGCGTGGATGATTCCCGCCACGGGAGTACGGCCACCGTTGTTGATGTTCGTCATCGTACGGGCGATAGCACCGGTAGCAGGTATTCCACCAAAGAACGGCACAACGATGTTCGCTACGCCTTGGGCGATAAGTTCGGTGTTAGAGTTATGTTTGTCGCCTATCACACCATCAGCCACCATCGCTGACAGCAGACTCTCGATAGCACCCAACATAGCTATCGTGAATGCCGAGGGGAAGAGTTTCTGAATAAGCGTAAAGAACGACTCGCCTTCCACCAAATCCAGCGAGGGCACATGTGGCGCAGGGATTCCGTGCGGCAACTCGTACAGGTCACTGATGGTTACCAGACTGCCGACGCCCCACGCTTCCGGTGCAAAACGCTTGAGCAGCCACACTACCAAGGTCGCAAACACAATAGCTGCCAAACTACCCGGAATACGCTTGGTCAGTTTGGGCATAAAGATACATATCAGAAGTGAGAACAATCCTATACCCAATGCCCACCAATTAACATCAAAATGCTGGGCGTAGTATATCCACTTATCCACGAAGTTCGCCGGCACATCTTTGAGCCCAAGCCCAAAGAAGTCATTCATCTGCGTCGAAAAGATCGTCAGCGCTATACCTGCCGTGAAGCCTACAATCACCGGATATGGCACAAACTTGATCACCGACCCCAAGTGCGCAAAGCCCATTAGCAAGAGCAGCAGACCAGCCATCACCGTGGCAATCATCAGTCCCGACAAACCGTACTGCTGAATTATTCCGTAGATGATAACAATGAACGCACCCGTAGGACCGCCTATCTGCACTTTGCTGCCACCGAACGCAGAGATCAACAATCCGGCAATAATAGCAGTCACCAAACCTTCCGTCGGTCCCACGCCGGATGATATACCGAACGCAATAGCCAGCGGAATAGCCACTATACCTACAATGATTCCAGCCAGTGCGTCTTGACCAAACTGCACCTTGTTATATTTCTTAAGCGTCGATAGCAACTTCGGCGCAAATACATCTTTTATCGAATATTGCATACTACAACCACTTCTTTAAGCGGAAAATCAAGAGCACAATCAGCGTGAACACTATCATCAGCGCGATGGAGAACGGGTACCCTAACTGCCAGTCCAGCTCCGGCATATTCTTGAAGTTCATACCGTACATGCTGGCAATCAGCGTTGGCGGAAGGAAGATCACATTCACCACCGTAAAGATCTTGATGATCTTGTTTTGCTCGATGTTTACCAAACCGAGGAAGGTATCCTGGAGGTAGTCCAGACGGTCAAAACCGAAGCGCGTATATTCAAACAGTGAGTTGATATCCTTAATCACCATCGTCAGTCGCGGTTGCAGTTCTTCGGGGAAGAAGTCGCACTTCAGCAGGTTACTGATCACGCGCTGTTTATCCATGATGTTCTGACGCAGAATGGTCACTTTTTCCTGTAAGTTCTTGATCTGTATCAGTATATCCTCATCCACATGATCCGAAGCGTTGATGTGAGTAGATAGTTCGGTAATCATGTCCGTCGTATCCTCTATCAAGTCGGCGTCTTTCTCCACTCGGGTTTCCATCAGTGCAACCAGCACATGGAATCCTGTGGGGAAGTTTCGGGTGTTCACAAACATTCTCTTCACCGTCTCGTTGAACGAACCGAGTTCATGATCGTGCGAAGTGACGAGGATATTATTCTTTAGGATGAAGTTCACCGGCTCCACGTCGAAGTTCGAGTGCAAGAAGTTAGAGTTCGCCACAATGCTGTCGTCCGTCTGGATATAACGGCTTGACATCTCAATCTCTTCCATCTCCTCATCTTCCTGAATGTCAATCTTCAGGAAGCCCTCCAATGTTTCCTCCGTACGGTCTGATACATCCAATAGTTCAATCCAGATGATGTCTTTCTTGTCGAGTTGTTTGAGCGCGGTGATCGAACGCGCTACTTTGATTTTCTCGCTGTCTTTATAGAATATTTTGAGTTCTGCCATTTTCAATCAATTTAGTAAGTTCAACAAACTCATCGACGTGCAGTTGTTCTGGGCGCTTGGTAAAGATATTCTCTTGTAGGAGCGGGTTACCTTTTCCTACCAACTGCTGCAGAGAATTGCGCATCTGTTTTCGCCGCTGGTTGAATGCTGTCTTGACCACAGTCTTGAACAGTTGTTCATCGCAGTCCAGCCGCTGGCGGTTATTCCGTGTCAAACGTATAACCGCCGATTCGACCTTAGGCGGAGGGTTGAACACGTGGTTGCCCACCGTAAATAGGTACTCTATGTCATAGTAAGCCTGCAATAGCACGCTCAGTATCCCGTAATCTTTCTTCCCGGGTTTGGCGGCAAGACGTTGAGCCACTTCCTTCTGGATCATTCCGCTGCAAACGGGAATTCGGTCTCTGTATTCAAGCACCTTAAAGAAGATTTGCGAGGAGATATTGTACGGATAATTACCTATCACGCAAAACGAACCCGACGGATAAATCGTATTCAAATCAATCTTCAGGAAGTCGCCTTCTATCAAGTTGAGCTCCGGATACCACTCACCAAGGTAGGCGACCGACTCACGGTCGATCTCAATGGCGGTTAACTCAATCTTAGGATTCTTTAAGAGGTACTGGGTCAGAACTCCCATTCCCGGTCCAATTTCCAATACAGGAATCTTCTCCCCGCAAGTGGTGCACAAAGATGTGTTAGCCGAAGTGATAGTATCGGCTATACGCTGGGCTATATTCAAGTCCGTGAGGAAATGCTGCCCTAAAAACTTTTTGGCACGTACTTGCTGCATTATCCGGGTGATAGTCCATACTTTGTGTAATTGGTTCAACAAAACAAGCGTTTTTCGCACAAAAATACGCTAAAATATTGCAAATGTCAAAACTTTTTTGTATCTTTGCACTCGCATTCATCCGGGGTCCCCGACGTAACCGTAGGTTGCGGTGGGGAGAGCGGAGGCAGGCTGAGCTTTAAGACCGCAGAGCGGGCTTCCGTGCGAAGCCTTGCCGAACGCGACAGCAAAGGTAATAATTTTTTTTAATTTATGCAAGCATAAATGCAAAAAATTGCAAAAATAATTACAAAAATTATTGATTTTGTATATTCTCCGTTTCAAAACTACATACCGAGAGAACTTTTTCGTTATGCAGTTTGCGGCGGAGGCAACATGGTTCTTGACTGGATTCTCTACTTTATCACCTACAACTTCATCGTCGGTCACGACCTCGTTTACTTTCAACTTTCAACTTTCAACTTTCAACTTTGCCTCACTCCCCACATCGCCTCACTCTGCATCGTTTTCCCAATCACCTTGCTCACAGGTTTCTGGCTGAACAAATATGTTACGTTCACCCACTCCACGCTTCATAGCGCACGCCAACTTATGCGTTACATCCTGATTGTGGCTGTGAACCTCGGTATCAACTACTTCGGTCTCAAACTCCTCGTCGAGCACTTTGGGTGGTACCCTACGCCATCAAAGATCTGCATCACGCTCTTCACGATTATCATCAGTTTCCTCGGGCAGAAGTTTTTCACTTTCCGCCGTTGAATCCGCTATGCGGATATCTGCACTCTGAAGCCTTCTTTTGTTAAAGGTGCGGCGATGGCTTCCATCTGTTCGCGGGAGATTTTCTCAAGCGTCTTGACCGGCGTAGCTCGGTCGATGACGTAAATCATGATCTGCTTGGGCTTCAATAACCATACGGCTTTGTACCACGCATCAAGTTCCTCGGAAGTGGTATTGTCCACAATTCTGCCATCGGGCAGCGTGCCGCGAAGGAAACATGTCTGCAACGTAAAGTCACCGTCAAACAGCTGCAATTTACTGATGACATCGTCGGATGTTAATCTATGATTAACAGGGTCGTCAATGGCGCGCATCGTTTCGGTGATGGCAGAATCAAGTTTGAGGATGCGGTTGTCACATTTGTATAGTGCCCGTACTACATCCTCCCTACCCAGTTGCGTAGCGTTCGACAGCACCGAGACTTTTGCCTGTGGGTAATATTTGTCCCGCAAGGCGCAAGTGTCTTCAATGATCCCTTCAAACTCAGGGTGCATCGTCGGTTCGCCGTTGCCGCTGAACGTTATCACATCAATACCCACCCCCTTTTGGATTACTTCATTTTGCATTTTGCATTTTGCATTTTGCATAAGCGCTTTTTCCAACGCGTCATGCACCTCGCTTCGCGTTGGCAGCACAGGGTGTGCAAACGGCTGATTGAATCCGCACTCGCAATAGATGCAGTTGAACGAGCATAATTTGCCGTTCACAGGCATCAAGTTCACGCCAAGCGACACTCCCAAACGGCGGGAGTGAATAGGACCATATACAATTTCAGAGAAGAGCATTTCAATTTCGAAATTTTATTGAAAAACAAATATCCTAATCCGCTAACCTAACAGGAAAATCAAAATACGTATCCGGATAGGGTTCGCTGGCAAGCGTAAAATGCCACCATTCGCTATCAATCATCGTGAATCCGTGCCTTAGCATCGCATCCCACAGGATTTGACGATTGGCTCTCCACTCACTGCTTTCGACTTTCGACATTGGACTTTCGACTATATAATCCGGATGACTCTCCACGCCGAACCAATCGAACGGGCTGCCCATATCCAGTTCCTTACCCGTGGCTGCATCCACCAGCGTCAAATCAACCGTTGAGCCACGACTATGTCCTGAACGCGCCAAGATATATCCTTGCTCAAACAACAGACTCTTATCCACCATGGGGTAGAATACAGCTTTCATCGTTGTGTCTTGCAGGTTCTCTGCCCAACGGATAAAATGGTTCACGGCACGCTGGGGTCGGTAAGCATCCCAGATTTTGATACGGTAACCCTGCGCTTTCAGCTCGTCACTCACTAACTTGAGCGAGTCGGCAGCTTGCCGCGTCATCAGCGCTACAGGAGCCTCATAGCCGTCGATGCGCGAACCTACAAAGTTGTACGTGCTATAATAACGAATCTCCAATATCGCATCCGGCACAACATCGGTGATGACCACAAAATCCGACCGATCCGTCGTAGTTTCTGTGTGTTTAGCACAAGCAGATAACAATAGTACCGTCAACGCAAAAGTAAAAAGTTTGTTCATAATGTTTTTGATAATTTAGTTATTCCTACATACGCTAACAGAATGAGGTTCATCATCAGAGCGTAAATGATAGCAGGAATAGCAATAATCTCATTATTAAAAATTAGCGGACTGCAAGCAATAGTGATAGCTTGCGCGGCATTCTGCATACCAATCTCGATGACTAAGGTGCGACGCTCTTTGGTGGTTAGTTTCAGCAGCCAAGCGAGCAGCGCGCCGCATCCGGTTGTAGCCAGAATAAGTACGGTCATTGTCAGCCCTAACGAGGCAAACTCACTTACAATCGTCTCCTTATGCTGGAAGAAAAACACCGTCACCAACAGTACCAACGCCGGCATAGCAATACGCTTGAGTACGTCGTGGATCTTCAGTGCCGCTTGCTCGCGGAAGATATTCACCATAAACCCAATGGCTATCGGCACAACCATCAGCACCAAATTTTGCACCAGCAGATTACCTATCGGCAACTGAATGCTGACATCTGACATCTGAATACTATTCATCACCCACGACATAATAAGCGGCAGGGTGAAGAGAGTAATCAGACTGCTGCACGCCGTCAATGTTACCGATAGTGCCACATCGCCTTTCGCAAGCATCGAGAACACATTACTCGAACTTCCTCCCGGACTACACGCAACAAGCATTATACCGATTATGAAGAGAGTCGAAAGTTGAAAGTCGAAAGTTGAAAAAGATTCTATGATTCCCCACGCTATAAGCGGCAAAAGGATGATTTGTCCGACCAGCCCTACTATCACCGGTTTTGGGCGCCAAACAATGAGCCTAAAATCCTGCGGCTTGAGCGTCAAACCCAAGTCGAACATCAATATAGTCAGTATCGGCAGGACAATAAAGATCGCGTTCATAAGCTCTCCTTCAATATCTGCTTGATATCCCCGGGTTTGAGGTCAAGATATCCAGCTGGGAAGATGACGGTGGTTGAAACGATGTCATCGATCATTTCCGGTGTGGCACCAATCTCCGTGATGGTGAGCGGCAGACCTATCTCGAGCATCCAGTTCTTGAGTGCTTCCAAACCTTCTTCGGCAGTATTAACGCCCCATACATTCCGGGCAAAACGCTCGAACTTAGGTCGTCCGTATTCCATAGCACGGCGATAGTAAGCCATCGAGCAAGCTGCCAGGCAATAGCCGTGCGGCGCATGTGTCCAAGCACCGAGGGAGTGACCGATCATATGCACCATCCAGTCTTCCGACTTGCCGCACTTAATGAGCGTATTAAGTGCCCATGTAGCCGTCCACATGATGTTCGAGCGCGCCTCGTAGTTCTGCGGATCTTTGACCGCTTCACGTGAAGCAACAATGAGCGAACGCATCAAGCCCTCAGAGATATAATCGCTGGTATTGTCATCGAAATCAGAGAAATACTGCTCGAAAATATGATTCATTATATCGTATATACCTGCTTTCATCTGCTCAATGGGAACGGTCATTGTATAACGCGGATTCAATATCGCGAATTTCGGCATCAGTCGGCTGTCGAACACATGTCCCGTCTTAAAGCTTTTCGCTGCATCGGTGATCACACAACCGCCGTTCATCTCTGAACCCGTACCAGCCATCGTCAAGATACATCCTACGGGCAGCACTTGTTGTTCCTTAGCGGGCTGATTACCATCGAGCCAGAACTCCTGCCAATAATCCCCATCAAAAAATACGGAAGCAGCTACACCCTTGGAGTAGTCACAAACGCTACCACCGCCCAACGCAAGAATCCAATCAACCTTATTTTCGCGTGCAATACGTACGCCTTCATGTAATTTTTCCAGCGTTGGGTTGCTCATCACGCCCGGGTTCTCGATGAGCGTCTTACCGCCTTCGCGTAAGATTGCCACGACCTCGTCGTAAATGCCGTTACGCTTGACACTACCGCTTCCATAGTTGAGCAGCACGCGCTCGCCAAAGTTCTCCAACTCGTCCTTGAGATACTTTAAAGACTCTTCGCCGAAATACAATTTCGTCGGATTGTGGTACTTGAAATTACCTTGCATATATGTATTTTTTATCGTTTGTTCATTAATTTGCCTTTCTGCCAGTTCAGCGTCGGATAAGTTTGCTTGAGGTAAGCTTCTGCCTCACATATTCCACTACCACCACTTGTGGCAAATGGTATGAGCGTCTTTTCTTCCAATTGCGGCAGGTTGTTGTCAACCCATGAGTTGATGATACGCGGACATATCCCCCACCAAATAGGGAAACCAACATAGATTGTGTCGTACGGCGTGATGTCCGTACACTGCTTGATGGTAGGTCGCTCATCAGGGGTTTTCATCTCCAATGATGAGCGTGACTTGTCGTTACGCCAATCCAGATCAGCTGCCGTATAAGGCTGTGCCGGCTCAATCTCCCATAACAGCGCGTCATGCTGTTTTGCCAACTTTTCCGCTGCGGCTTTGGTTGTACCTGTGGCAGAGAAATATGCCACTAAACTCTTTGCTTCCATACTGCTCATACATGCGGCACATAAGAGTGCCAATACGATTCGTTTCATATCCATTTATTCTTTTCGCCGCAAAGTTACAAAAAATTTCTGATATTTGCAAGAGACGCATGCATTTTCTATCCCGATGATGGGATTAGTGAATGATTTGACATACGATTCGTACAAAATAGAGAGAATTTCGAATATATTCATCAGAAAAATGCCATTTTATTTGCGTAGTTCATATATTTTTAGTAACTTTGCGTACTCGAGTTAAAGGATGACTGTTTCGAGTTTGATGAACTATGACCACCGATGAGAAATATATGACCATGGCGCTGCACGAGGCACACTTGGCTTACGAACAGGGCGAGATACCTGTCGGTTGCGTGATTGTGGCAGATGCTGGCAATCAGCCATCAGCTATCAGCAGTCAGCAGTCCGTAGTAATCGGTCGCGGGCATAACCTGACGCAGATGTTGCATGACGTGACAGCTCACGCAGAGATGCAAGCCATCACAGCCGCCACGGAGACGCTTGGCGGCAAATACCTGCAAGGTTGCACGCTGTATGTGACCGTTGAACCATGTATCATGTGCGCCGGAGCAATCGGTTGGGCGCAAATATCGCGGTTGGTGTATGGCGCATCTGACCCAAAACGCGGGTACGCAACGTTCGCACCACAAGCCTTGCATCCCAAGTGTACCGTCACTTCCGGAGTGCTCGCCGACGAGTGCCAGCAACTGATGCAGGAGTTCTTTCTATCAAAAAGAAAGTAACAAGCAGCTTGCAAACTAAAAAAGTTGCAACCAATATTGCACAATTCCGAATTTCGGGCAAACAAAATAAAAAAATCACAAAGTATTTGCAAATGTCGAAAAATTGTCGTATATTTGCAGCCGTTTTTTCAGAAGAGTGTATCCTAAGGGTACTTCTACATATCTCACGAAACAGAAATAATGAGTAAAAATTTAGTAATTGTTGAGTCACCGGCGAAAGCCAAAACGATTGAAAAGTTCTTAGGTTCGGACTACCATGTGTTGTCGTCACAAGGTCACATCCGTGACATCGAAGGCACAGGCAAGCGGAATATCGGTATTGATTTTGAACATGGTTATACTCCTAACTATGTGCTTGAGCCGAGCAAGATTCATTTGATTGACACCCTGCGCAAGGAGGCAAACAAAGCCGAGACGGTTTGGCTTGCATCCGATGAGGATCGCGAAGGGGAAGCCATAGCCTGGCACCTGAAAGAAGTACTTAATCTCCAACCCGAACATACGCACCGTATAGCGTTTCACGAAATAACCGAATCGGCTATCAAGGATGCTATTGCTCATCCGCGGGATATAGATTATAACCTTGTTAACGCGCAACAGGCGCGGCGCGTGCTCGATCGTATAGTAGGTTTTGAACTCAGTCCCGTACTATGGCGTAAGGTTTCCGCCGGACTGAGTGCCGGACGTGTGCAGTCGGTAGCTGTACGGCTTGTAGTAGAACGCGAGAGGGAAATAGAGCAGTTTGTTCCGACAACGCAGTACAAGGTGTCGGCAGATTTCACGGGCAAAGACCGGCAAGGCGCAAAAGTGACCCTGCACACCGAGCTTAACCACCGTTTTGCTACGGAGCTGGAGGCACGTGCGTTCCTCATGAGTTGTGCTGACTCAACCTTTACCATCCAAACGATACAGAAACGCCCGGTCAAACGTACCCCTACACCGCCGTTCACAACCTCGCTACTGCAACAGGAAGCCGCACGCAAACTGCACTTCCCTGTATCGAAAACGATGCGTCTGGCGCAGTCGTTGTATGAAGCCGGACATATAACTTACATGCGTACGGACTCCGTCAACCTGTCGTCATTGGCTATCGGTACAGCCAAGAAACAAATCATCGAGACCTATGGCGCAGAGTACCATAAGTCGCGTCAGTACCACACCACAAGCAAAGGTGCACAGGAAGCACATGAGGCTATTCGTCCGACGTATATCAACCACGAGAAAGCCGGCAGCAACGAGGATGAACGCAAACTCTATGACCTAATCCGCAAGCGCACTCTTGCCTCGCAGATGGCAGACGCCGAACTCGAGCAGACGCGCATAGAGATAACCGCAACCGATTCGCCCTATCTGTTTGTAGCCAGCGGCGAGGTAGTGCTGTTCGACGGCTTCATGCGTGCCTACGTCCAATCGACCGACGATGACGTTGAGCAGGAGTCAACAGCCATAATGCCGGCAATGATAGAGGGAGCCAAACTGACTCTCGACAAGTGCATCAGCCGTGAGAGTTTCACTACAGCACCAGCGCGCTACAACGAAGCAACACTGGTCAAGAAGATGGAGGAGTTGGAGATTGGTCGTCCGTCAACCTACGCCACAATCATCGAGACCATACAGGCACGCGACTACGTACAGCGCGGCAATGTGCCGGGTAAGAAACGCACCTACACCACCCTCACGCTCAAGAACGGCGTCATCGGAGAAAAGAAACAGCAAGAGAACGTAGGTGCAGAGTCACAACGCCTGCTGCCAACGGATCTCGGACGCATAACCAACGACTTCCTTGTGGAGAATTTCCCGGCTATCCTCAGCTATGACTTCACCGCAAAAGAGGAGCAGAATTTCGACCGTGTAGCCGAAGGCAAAGCCGACTGGACGAAAATTGTTGACAAGTTCTACAAAACATTCCATCCACTCATCAGCCAAGTGCCGGCGGGCAAGATTGCCGGACGCACACTCGGTATTGATCCGCAGACAGGCGAGGAGGTGATAGTACGCATCACGAAGAACGGTCCCTGCGTGCAGATTGGCAACACCGAAGGTGACAAGCCTCGGTTTGCTTCGCTGCAGAAAGACCAGTCGATCTTCACCATCACACTGGAAGAAGCCTTGCAACTGTTTGCGCAAGCACTGCCAATCACATTAGGCGAACACAACGGCGAGGAGGTAGTCATAGCTGACGGTAAATTCGGACCATATGTGCGCATCGGTAAGACCTTTGCCTCACTGCCCAAGGGTACTGACCCATTCAACATGACACTCGAAAACGCCGTTTCCCTCGTCGAACAGAAGCAAAATGCTTCCATTCCAATTCATGATTGGGGAGAGATTAAGGTGCTGCGCGGACGATTTGGCGCATACATCAAACAAGGCGAAACGAACTACCGCATCCCAAAATCTACCGATGTGGAACATCTAACCGAGCAAGAAGCTTATGCACTCATCGCTGCCGCTCCCGCTGAGGGTGAGCAGAAGAAACGATTTATACGCAAACGCAGCAAGTAACAGTCATGGCTCTTCATAATGAGATAGGTCACTTAGGCGAGGATGCTACATGTGAGTATCTGACCAAACATGGCTACAAGATTGTGGAGCGCAATTGGCGACTCGGGAATATAGAGATCGACATCATCGCTGAGAATGCCGAGTACATCGTGTTCGTAGAAGTAAAAACACGCACTTCTACATACGGCGACGTTACACCGGAACAATACGTTGATGAACACAAACGTCGATTCATGACTGTTGCAGGAAATGCATATATCAAGCATAATCGAATCAATAAGAATCTACGGTTTGATATATCAGGTATATTGTGGAACAGATCAACAAACAAAATGGAAGAAATTCATTATTATGAAGACGCTTTCCGCCCCAAACTTCGAACGGTTCACAATAACTCCTATAACGGTCAATGGAAATGGCACCGCAAATGATGACCTTCTGATAGTATAAGTCCTTATGGCTGATTTTGATTATGATATTATTGTTGTAGGCGCAGGTCACGCAGGCTGTGAAGCAGCCTCAGCTGCCGCACGGCTAGGTAGCAAGACGCTACTCATCACGATGGATATGAATACCATCGGACAGATGAGTTGCAACCCTGCCGTAGGAGGAATAGCCAAAGGGCAGATAGTCAGAGAGATAGATGCATTAGGTGGACAAATGGGTATAGTGACTGACCTATCAGCTATCCAATTCCGTATGCTCAACAAGAGCAAAGGTGCTGCTATGTGGAGCCCGCGCAGCCAAAGCGATCGCAAGCAGTTCATCCAACAGTGGATCAAACGTTTGACTACAACAGACAATCTGTATATATGGCAAGACGAAGTTGTTAGGTTATTGATTGATAATCAGCATAATACGCAAACAATAGCAGGCGTTGAAACACGTCTTGGTATACAGTTTAAGGCACGGGCAGTAATACTAACCAACGGCACGTTCCTATCGGGATTATTGCATTTCGGACGCACGCAAATAGCCGGCGGTCGCATCGCAGAAAAGGCAAGTGTGGGTCTGACCGAGCAACTGGCGGCAGCAGGGTTTATCTCTCATCGTATGAAGACCGGCACTCCGGCACGACTGGACAAGCGCAGCATCGACTTCGCTGCCCTGCAAGAGCAGCAAGGTGACGTGACAGAGGAGAAGTTCAGCTACCTGCCTAAGGTGAAGCGCGAACTCAAACAGATGAGTTGCTATATAACCTACACCAACCCTACCACACATGAGATCCTGCGCAAGGGATTACCCGACTCTCCGCTGTATAACGGACAGATTCAAAGCATCGGCCCGCGATACTGCCCGAGTATAGAGACGAAAATCGTCACCTTTGCCGACAAAGATCAACATCAACTCTTCCTCGAACCCGAGGGAGTGGACTCTAGCGAGTATTACGTCAACGGATTCAGCTCGTCGATGCCATGGCAGATTCAACTCGAAGCACTGCACAGCGTACGCGGACTGGAGCACTGCGTGATGTATCGTCCCGGCTATGCTATAGAGTACGACTATTTCGACCCGACGCAACTGCACGAGACACTGGAGACCAAACTCATCCGTAATCTGTTCTTTGCCGGACAAATCAATGGCACCACAGGCTACGAGGAAGCCGCAGGTCAGGGCATCGTGGCAGGTATCAATGCCCACCAGAACATAACAGACGGCAAGCCATTTGTTCTTTCACGCGACGAGAGTTATATCGGTGTACTGATTGACGACCTGACGCACAAGGGTGTAGACGAACCATACAGGATGTTCACCTCACGCGCCGAGTATCGTGTCCTGCTCCGGCAGGATAATGCCGACGAGCGTCTGACCACACGTTCCCATGAATTAGGCTTGGCTGACACAGAGCGCTACTGCTTATATATCTCCAAGCAGGAAGCCAAACAACGGCTGACAGACTATCTGCAATCCACCTCTAGCGCCACTCCCGCTTACCGCGCTCTACTGGAGCAGAAAGGCTACGCAGGCAGTTCTGCTCACGGTTCGCTGCGCGACATGCTCATGCGTCCCAACATCGAACTGCGCGATGTAATAGCTATCGACAGCACACTGCAAGAGATAGTTGCTGCCCTACCCGATCGCAGGGATGAGATTATCGACAGCACGGAAGTGGATATCAAGTATAGCGGCTACATTGCCCGCGAGCGCATGGCAGCCGACAAACTACACCGGCTGGATGCCATCAAGATACCTGCCAACTTCCGCTACAACGAACTGCAATCACTCTCGACCGAGGCACGACAAAAACTCACCCGTCTGCAGCCAAAAACCATCGGCGACGCCTCACGCATCCCTGGCGTTAGCCCGAACGACATCAGCGTGCTGCTCGTGCTGATGGGACGCTGACAGTTGCTAAACGCGATGTTTCACGTGGAACAAAATACAAAACTATGACAATAGAACAACTGAAACAGGACGTGCGTAACGTACCTGATTTCCCGAAAAAGGGAATCCAATTCAAGGACATCACAACCATTATCGACAAACCGGAAGATTTGCGGTTCATGATCGACCGTCTGACTGAAATGTATCGAGACAAGGGTATAACGAAGGTGGTGGGTATCGAATCTCGGGGATTCATTATGGCTCCGGCTTTAGCTGTTAACCTCGGTGCAGGGTTTGTGCCTATTCGCAAGCACGGCAAACTACCATACGAAACCATCGAGGTCAGCTACGAGAAAGAGTATGGATTGGATACCATCCAGATTCACAAAGACGCCTTGTCTCCTGACGATATCGTGCTCATCCATGACGACATCCTGGCTACAGGCGGTTCGATGCTGGCTGCTGTTGAACTCGTACGCAAATTAGGCGTCAAGCATATCTATGTCAACTGCCTGATTGAACTCATCGGACTCAATGGGCAGCAGTTCCTTGCCAAACATGGAATTGAAACAGAATGCTTGATGGGTATAGAGGTAGATGAATAGATGATAGTTGATGGTGACTAAAGGCGACCACATACGTTCGCTGCTGCAACGCATACCGGAGCAGCCCGGCGTGTATCAGTACCTCAATCGTGAGGGAACGGTGATTTATGTGGGTAAAGCCAAGAACCTCAAACGGCGCGTAAGCAGTTACTTCAACAAAGACCTGGCTTCGCTCAAGACACGACAACTCGTTGCGCACATAGCCGACATCAAGTATGTAGTTGTAAGCAGCGAACAAGACGCTTTTCTGCTCGAAAACAACCTGATCAAACAATATCAGCCCCACTACAATATTCTGCTCAAGGACGGCAAGAGCTATCCGTACATCTGCATTACTAAAGAGGCGTACCCACGCATCTACAAGACACGGCAGAAAGACAAACGAGGAGGTGAGTATTTTGGACCATACAGTTTTTCGTTTGCTGCCGATACAGTACTTGAACTTATACACAAACTCTATCCAATACGTACCTGCAACACTCCCATGATTCCGGAAGGCGTGCGCAATGGCAAGTATAAAGTGTGCCTGAAATATCACATCAAGAAGTGCTGTGGCATATGCGAACAACGCATTCCGACGGAGGAGTATAACGAATATATCCAATCAGCCAAGAAGATCATCCGTGGCGATGCACAAGAGATAAGCCGGCAACTGATGAATCAGATGCAACAACTCGCCTCAGAAATGCGCTATGAGGAAGCCGAACGAGTAAAGCAACAATACTTTTTAGTGGAGAAGTTCTGCTCCAAAACCGTTGTGGCGAACACGACAATCAGTGACCTAGACGTATTCGGATATGATGAACAGGATGACCAGATATATATCAGCATGTTGCACGTACACAACGGAAGTATCGTACAAGGGCGAACTATGGAGTGCAAACGCAAACTGGACGAAAGCCGTGAAGAGTTACTCGCATACGGAATAACAGCCCTGCGCGAGATCTTAGAAAGTGCGACAAAAGAGATATTGGTTCCATTCTTGCCGGAATATGTCGGCGAAGACATACGCATTAACATAGCAACAAGCGGGGATAGAAAGAAACTGCTCGATCTGGCAGCACAGAACGTTCGCCAATACAAAGCAGACAGGCTCAAACAAGCCGACAAACTTAATCCCGATCAACGGGCAATTCGCATACTAAGCGAACTACAAAAACTGATAGGATTGCCTACATTACCTATGACGATCGACGCATTCGACAACTCAAGCATCCAAGGATCAAGTGCTGTATCAGCGTGCGTGGTGTTCAAGAAAGCCAAACCGAGCAAGAGCGAATACAAGCGCTTTGAAATAAAAGAGGTAGTCGGTCAAGATGATTACGCAACGATGCGCGAAGTAGTCAGACGACGGTATCAACGGATGATTGATAATAATGAGGAGTTACCTAACCTGATCATAGCCGACGGAGGCATCGGACAAATGCATGCAATACGCGAAGCAGTAGAAGATCAGTTGGGATTACAGATTCCTATCGCAGGACTAAAGAAAGATGACAAACACCGCACTCAAACCCTACTCTACGGTTTCCCTCCGATGGAGTTCGGACTACCTATCACGAGTGAGACCTTCCGACTGCTGACACAGATACAGGATGAAGTCCACCGATTTGCCATCACCTACCACAAAAAGAAGCGCAGTAAACAACAAATTCATAGCGAACTTGATGATATTCAAGGAGTTGGAGCTGCTACAAAGCAAAAAATACTACAACATTTCGGATCAGTCAAGCGCGCTGGTTCAGCTGAAAAGGATGAATGGATCAATTTACTCGGAAATAGCAAAGGATCAATGCTTTACGAGTATTTTCAAGCAAAAATAACGCGCTGAGAATTAAATAAAAAGCACGAACATGCATACTTACACAATAAAAATTGACGCAAACGAGGGTCTTTTGCTGCTCGATGAGCAAGGCAAGCAAGTCAATGCACTGGATATACTCAGTGTACACCCGGCTGCACGCGTATATGCACTCGAAGGTCAGATGGGTGCAGGCAAGACCACATTCATCAAACAACTCTGCGAACAGATGGGTTCAGCGGATGTAGTGAACAGTCCGACCTTTGCAATCGTCAATGTGTATGATGTAACTCAACCCTACCAAGGAGAGGTGTATCATTTCGATTGCTATCGACTGAAGGATATACGCGAGGCGATGGATTTCGGTGCAGAAGAATACCTCTACTCCGGCAACTATTGCTTCATCGAGTGGCCGACCATTATCGAACCTCTCCTGCCCGACAACACGGTTTGGGTGAAGATCGTACCCCAAGAGAACGGCGACAGACAATTGACGATTGGTGATTGATGATTTGTAATTGATGATTTGAAGAAGTTGTTACTCATAGGAGTGGTTTTGTGTCTTCCTGTGCTGATGACGGCGCAGGAAGGCGTGGAACATGACAACATACTGGAGGTGAAAGTCGGCACGGGTTACCAGTTAGACACTTACCTAAGTCCGATGGGGTATTCTGGTCGGCAATATGGTATAGGCAACGAATGGTGGCAGCCGTTTCGTCAGGACACACGACTTGGCAAGACGGGCAGATTAGCACATTGGGCACACGTAGGACGCTTGGATATCTTCTTTATAGATTATATCAACTCGGGCCGCTCGAACATCTATTGGGGCATTCAGACGGCAGGTGGCTGGGGTGCGTTCTATGAATGGCGATGGATTGACGAACGTCTGCGGGTACATCTTGGACCATATCTGGAAGCAAGCTTCACAGTGCGCGAGCAAGCCAACAATGTCAACAAGATTGTCTCGTTCGACGTGGCGATAGATGCTATGGCAATGGGTGGTGTGAGTTGGTCGTTCTATGGCAAGAAGACGAGTTACAAGCTCAACTACCTGATACGCACCAACCTTATAGGCTTCGACTTCCTGCCCGAGTATTGGCAGTCGTATTATGAGATATATGAGGGGGTGAGTGGTCAGCCTCGGTGTTCCGGACCGTGGAACCACAACACAGTCAAACACGAACTGGCACTTGATATGCAGTTCCCCCACTCTACATGGCGAGTTGGAGCAGAGCACGAGTATATACGTTACGGAACAGATAATCTGCATTTCGTTCGCAATCAGTTGAGTATAGTTATCGGATGCCGGTGGAAGTACCGGATACACGCAAACGCACGCTTATGAAGATCCGGCATTTCATAATAGTACTTTTGGCAGCAATATCCATGCTGAGTTCATGCCGCGATAAGGGAGAGATGACTTTCTCTATGGATCCGGTGGAGAACATCGAGGCGCTATGGCAGATCATTGATACCAAGTACTGCTACGTGGATGACAAAGGGATAGATTGGCAGGGTATACATGACGAATATGTGAGTAAGGCAGCTATGCTGAAACAAGGGGATCAACTTGCACTGTTTGACCTGTGTGCCGGCATGCTGGATTCACTTCGTGACGGTCATGTAAACTTGTATTCGGATTTCGACCGTAGCTACAACACGGCTTGGTACGACAACTATCCTGCTAACTACGACGCAGACCTGCAACAGCTCTATTTGCACGATTACCGCATTGCCGGAGGACTGTATTACTGCACGATTGATGAGGGGCAAATCGGATATATCTATTATCCCAGCTTCTCAAATAGTTTCAGTACACGCAATCTGCATTGGCTATTTACCGCATTCAAGGACTGCAAGGGACTGATCATTGACGTACGCAACAACGGCGGAGGAGACATAACGAACGCCTATCATCTGGCAGCACCGTTCTTTACAAGCGACCAAACCATCGGCTATTGGCATCATAAGACAGGAACAGAGCACAATGCGTTCTCATCATTAGAAGCGATGACCTTGGATGCTTCGTGGGCAAACAATTGCAGATGGTTGAAACCCGTTGTCGTGCTATGCAATCGACATAGCTATTCAGCTGCAAACCTGTTCGTTAGCATGATGCGCTACGCAGACAATGCAACGATAGTAGGCGGCGTGAGCGGCGGAGGCGGAGGGATGCCTATGAGTTATGAGATACCCTGTGGATGGATGGTGCGATTCTCCAGCATACGCATGTATGACCGCGAGAAGACTGATATCGAACAAGGCATCGAGCCGGATGTACTCGTCACTATGCAAAGCACCGATAAAGATGATATTATCGAAAAGGCTATTGAATGGATAAACAATGAATAAAAACACAAACTGATTATGATAGAAGTCAATAACATATACAAGTCGTTCGGCGAACTGGAAGTGCTGAAAGGTGTGTCGCTAAGCATAAACAAAGGCGAAATTGTATCCATCGTGGGTAAGTCCGGCGCGGGCAAAACTACCCTACTCCAGATTATCGGCACGCTGGATAGACCCGACAGCGGCAGTGTATTGATTGACGGAACAGATGTATTGAATCTGAAAGAAAACGCATTGGCAGAATTTCGAAACCAACATATTGGCTTTATCTTCCAGTTCCATCAGTTACTGCCGGAGTTCACCGCATTGGAGAACGTGATGATGCCGGCACTGATTCATAAGGATAACGAACGCGATGCACGTGCGCGTGCCGAGAAACTGCTCAGTGATCTGGCACTATCCGATCGCATGTCGCACAAACCCAACGAACTATCCGGTGGTGAGAAACAGCGTGTAGCCGCAGCGCGTGCAATGATGATGAACCCGGATGTGATACTTGCCGACGAACCTTCCGGCAGCCTGGACGAAGCCAACAAACGCGAACTACACGCCTTGCTGCAAGAGATGCGAAGCCGGTTTGGGCAAACAATCATCATCGTAACGCACGACAAAGAGTTGGCTGCCATATCTGACAGAGTTATCGAACTTAAGGACGGACAAATTAAAAGCTGAAAAGTGAAAAATAAGAAGTTAATAGTGTTTATTGCAGGTTGTCTGCTGCTTATAGGCTGCCAGCATAATATCCGCACCGGGCAGGCGGCAGAAGATGTACGCGCATTGTATGCCAATTATCCTGAATTTTTTCCTCAATACGTTGAACAAGCCTTAGGCGTAGCAGCAGAGGATACAGCCTACCTGATTGATGCGTTGCCTCTGTTCGTTCATGACACATTGTACGGATTCGATAAAACGAACTCGACTGTTCAGACAACCTTTGCCGACATACGCGGCATACAAACAGAACTGAACCATGCATTTACGCGCATTCACTATCTGTATCCCGAACTATATATACCCAAGATCTACACGTTTGTGAGCGGATTCAATGCCTCTGTACTTTTTCTTGACGAGGGAGACATGGCGATAGGCTTGGATATGTACCTCGGCAGCGATTATCCAGCGGCTATCTGTTTGCAGCTTTCCCGTTCGCTGCTGCCAAGGGCAGGTTGATCGACAATATGCTTTATCGCGGAAAGATGATGTACGTGTGCTCTACCCTACTATCTGAACCCGACTACGAGGTAATGGGCTACAGCAAAGAGCAGTGGCAATGGTGCATAGAGCATGAACGGCAAGTTTGGAACAGGATTATGGACAAACGCGATCTGTTCAAGACCGAACAACTGCTACTCACATCCTACCTCAACGACGCACCGTTCACCAGCGAAATCTCACAGGAAGCCCCGGCACGACTTGGCACTTGGGTAGGCTGGAGAATAGCCGAAAGCTACATGAATCATCATCCCGAAGTCAGTTTGCAAGATCTCATAGCCAACCACGACGCAGAACAAATACTGCGTGACAGCTACTACAAGCCATAAAATTTTCAAATCTCAAATATTCAAATTCTCAAATGCGAAGCTCTGATTTTCCCATATTGAAGCAACAGGTACACGGCAAGCGGCTGGTGTACTTTGATAATGCTGCCACCTCACAAAAACCCCAATGCGTAATCGACGCCATCAGTGAGGCTTACAGCACGTGGAATGCAAATATCCACCGCGGCACGCATCACCTAAGCCAAGTAGCTACTGCCAAACATGAAGAAGCACGCAGCATCCTTGCTAATATGATAGGTGCACAAAGCAGCCGGGAGATCCTGTTCACACGCGGCACAACCGAGGGATTGAATATGCTTGCATTCTGTTTTGGTGAGGCATTCATCCGTGAGGGCGACGAGATCATCGTTTCCGCTATGGAGCACCACTCAAACATCGTGCCTTGGCAAATGCTCTGTGAGCGCAAGAAAGCCACGCTGCGAGTAATTCCCCTACGCGAGGACTTATCGCTCGATATAGAGGCTTACAAGGGGCTTCTTAGTAATCGTACCAAGCTAATTAGCGTGGCGCATGTGAGCAATGTACTTGGTATCATCAATCCGGTAGAGGAGATCATCCGTCTGGCGCATGAAAAGAACATTCCTGTATGCATCGACGGCGCACAGTCTGCACCGCATCTCTGTGTGAATATGCAGGCACTGGACTGCGATTTCTTTGTGTGCTCGGCACATAAGATGT
The DNA here is from genome assembly GCA_902792835.1 of uncultured Bacteroidales bacterium. Lineage (GTDB taxonomy): Bacteria > Bacteroidota > Bacteroidia > Bacteroidales > Paludibacteraceae > Colicola. The sequence continues at coordinate 7,129 of CADBAZ010000018.1, read as the reverse complement.
ACGGCGCTACAGGCATCGGTCTGTTGTACGGCAAGCAGCAATGGCTGGAGCAACTGCCACCCTATCAAGGCGGCGGTGAGATGATTGAGCATGTACGCTGGTCGGGAACGACATACAACCAACTACCCTACCGCTTTGAAGCCGGCACACCGGATTATGTGGGTTCGTATGCATGGGGTGTGGCAGCGCAGTACATGCAAGCCTGCGGCATGGACGCTATAGCTGCCCACGAGCAAGAACTCACAGCCTACGCCGAACTGCAACTCAACCAAATTGAAGGCATGCACATCTATGCTGCCGGACAAAAGAAAGCCGGGGTTATCTCGTTCAATGTATATGACGCTGCCGGTAAGTTAGTTCATCCGTTTGATTTGGGTGCATTGCTCGATCAACAGGGCATAGCAGTACGCATTGGTCACCACTGTGCTGAGCCGCTTATAAACGAACTGAAAGTGCCCGGAACAGTGCGCATATCATTTGGTATGTACAACGACAACGAGGAAATAGACCTGTTCATCTCCGCACTCCGGCGAGCTATACGGATGCTCTCATAACAACAACCTATGTTCCGGCGTTGGGCATATATCGTTTTGCTATGGTTGGCGGTAATGCCTGCGTATGGTTTTCGCATTGTGTCGTACAATGTCGAGAACCTTTTTGATTGCACCCCTGACACCCTCCACGACGACAGCGAGTTCACGGAAGAAGGGCTCAGACATTGGACACCCTCACGATACTATCGCAAGCGCGAACAGATTGCCCGCACCATAGTGAATATCGGCGGTTGGGAAGGCATAGCGATTGTCGGGCTCTGCGAGATAGAGAACGAACAATGCGTCAACGATCTTTGCTCACAGAATCTGAGAAACCTGCCTTATTCATACACCCATTTTGATAGCCCTGATTCGCGCGGCATTGACGTAGCTATGCTCTATCGCACAGACCTATTTGCCCTGCAGCAAGCCTACCCCATCCGCGTACCTGTTGATGCCGGTGAGCGGCCGACGAGGGATATACTGTATGCCTCCGGCACGATGCCTGATGGCGAAACGCTGCACGTGTTTGTCTGCCACCTGCCCAGCCAGTTGGGTGGAGTAGGGCGAGTAGCACTACGGCAGCGAGCCAAACAAACCATCGCACAACACATAGACAGCCTTCTTCGCATCAACTCGCAAACCAGGATCGTTGTTATGGGGGATATGAATAGTGCACCAATAGAGGATTTGCCAGGCATGCATAACCTGATGCTTACCAAAGAACAACAAAGCGAAGGTACATACAAGTACCAAGGCTCATGGAGTTGTATTGACCAGTTCTATGTTTCAGCGGTGCTGAAAGATACAGTACAAACAGCCATCTATGACGCACCCTGGCTACTTACCAAAGATGAGGAATATACCGGCTACAAGCCTTACAGGACATACAACGGCTACCAATATCAGCGCGACGGATACTCCGATCACCTGCCTATTGTGCTCGATATACCATCGCAGTCAAAGGATTACATGAGCAATATTCCCTTAGAAAGTATCATGGAAGATATCTACTCACAGGTAACCGAGGATACAGATGGTACAGCTGATGATTTTGAGACGCTCGTCGAAGACTTATTGGCGAAAACTGCCAACCCGATAGCACTGAATGCTGACGACTACGATGCCTTGAGCGAGTTGCCGTTCTTAAGCGAAGAGCAAGTGAGTGCTATTCTTTTGAAAGCGCGCGATATACCCTTTCACAGCCTGTATGAACTGCAACTGGTGCGCGGACTAAAAGACTACGAGGTACGTAATCTGTTGCCGTTTGTCAAGGTAGGGGAGACACAGCCGCAGCCCTTCTATTGGCGTGATTTAGGCAAATATGGCGAACATGATATCAGTCTGCGCACCGATGTAAGAAATATAGAAGCGTACGAAGGCACTGATCCTGTTTATCTGCAAGCCAAATACGGCTACAATTTCCGCAGACAGGCAGAAGCTGGTGTAACTATCCGTCGCCCTGCAGCCGGCGGTTGGCAGGATCTGCAATACGGAGGATATATCCAACTCAGTAACATTGGTCATCTCAAGCGATTCGTGGGCGGTTGTTATCAGGCACGTTTCGGACAAGGCTTGGTAACCAATCATTTCTTTCACACAGGCAAGAGCAGTCGTGTGATGCAGATCGGTCACGATAAACAGGGACTAAGCAAAGTCAGCTCGGCAGGCAGTGAACGCTACCAAGGGGTAGGGGCTACCTTTACCGCCGGCAAACACACAGAAGTCAGCGGTTGGTACTCAGTGGATCGTAACAAAGTGTGGCACCACGCCATAGGCGCCAATGTCGGGCTAAACTTCAATCGTCTGCATGTGGGTGTAACCATCATGGAGCATATATACTCCGACTCATTGCCCGTCAGAAACGCCTACTACAATCAGAATTATTTTCGTGGCAAGCAGCAGTGCGTCGTAGGGGCGGACATCAAATACTCATGGCGTTGGATGCAACTGTTTGCCGAGGTCGCAGCGGCTGAGAACAGCACATGGGGTGCGGGAGTTATAGCAGGCTTACGACTCAATCCGCTTTCTGAGTTGGGAATAATTGCACTATACCGTTATTACTCACCTACGTTTGACAACCAATATGGTTACGCCTTTTGCGAAGGTTCACGCTTAGGCGATGAGAATGGCGGTTATCTCGGTATAGAATACAAGGGATTCAAACGCTGGCGATTGTCTGCTTACGGCGATGTATTCCGCTTCTACGGTCCCAAATACGGCATACGCGATTCCGCTACAATAGGCTATGATGTATTAACGCAAGCCGAATATGTGGCTTCCAACTACAACCTGATGCTCCAACTCCGCAGCAGGCAGAAAGGCAGCATGGGTACGCATCGCGCGAGGGCTGAGTTTTCTTATACATTAGGTAGTTGGCGATTCCACACACGCGCTGACGCCTCGCTCGTCAACTATACAGATAGTAGTGCTACTTTAGGTTATGGTGTAAGTGCCTGTCAGGATATAGAATACCACGTACGCGCTATTCCTATGGTCATCCAACTGCGGCTGCAAGGCTTTGATGTCCGCAATTGGAACAACCGCATCTATACCTACGAAAACGACGTGTTATACGCCTTCTCTATCCCGGCTACCTACGGCGTTGGCGGACGATGGTACGTGAATATGCGCTATAAGATAACCCGACAGTTATCTCTCTATTTGCGCGTGAGCGAAACGGTCTATCACCCGAGTTGGGCTGCTCTCAAATCCCGACCGCTCACCAAGACAGATATACATTTGTTACTTCGTGCTCATCTTTAATGGATACAATAAAGGCTGCCTTTGAGCAGCCTTTATCGTTTATTTCATCTTCTTGAGCGTCTGTTGCAAGATAGGTTCCATAATATCGTATCCTGCTGATACAGGATGCACCTCGTCCTCACTCAAGCCGGGTTTAAGCCCACCGTCTTCATCAACCATAGCACTATAGTAGTCCACGTATGGAATCTTATTCTTTCGGGCATAGTCCTCAATCATTGTATTGAGTTGACGGATTTTCTCCGGAGCATCATACACGAACGGATTCCAGCGGAAAGAACGAGCAGGCAGTACGGAACATAGCACTGGTTTGATCTTGTTCACCTTGGCGAGTTCGCACATGGAGATGATGTTGCCCATAACGTTCTCCAGACTGATTGTTCCGCTGTTCTGGGCTATATCATTGACGCCGCACATGATTACCACCACTTTCGGCTTGAGATTGATAACATCCTGGCGCATACGTACCAGTAGTTCACTGGATGTCTGTCCTCCTATTCCTCGACAAGTATAACCCGTCACGCGGAAGAATGTCGGATGACGCTTCTGCCAGTTACGCGTAATGCTGTTACCGTACAGAATAACTTTGGCTTTATATCTACCTTGCAGGATAGGTCGATTGCCGTCAGTGTAATAACCGAACTTCATATTGTCACGACCACGGTTAATGCGTTTGCGTACGATAGCATTATGGGCAACAACGGTATTATATACCTCAGGACTGATTTCCGTCTTGGAGAATGTAGCCACAATAGGGTAGTGGTCACTTAAGTATGGTACTCCAAAACCGTCACGCAAAATGCGAAATTCCAGTGCCGACGCATTACGGTAGAAGATATAGTCAATCATCTTTCCTTTGTTAGGTTTGTAACCATGGAAAGTGTAAAGGGTATCTGTAATCGGTGCTTCACGCTGTGCAAGTTTCATCGTGTTCCACATAGGTGCCAGTTCGGGGGCATCGGGTGTGACATTCAGATCACCCATAACGAACATCGGTATCGTATCACCGCCGATGGTAATAGCACTGTCAGCAATGAGCTGCAGTGATTTCTCGCGTGCCACAACGCCCTTGTGATCGAGGTGGGTGTTGAACACGAGATAGAGTTGTCCCGACTCTTTATCACGTACATATACATACGTCACAATACGTTTGTACTTACCGTCCCAGCCGCGCGATGGAACGTCGGGTGTCTCGCTGAGCCAGAACGTATTCGTGCGCACCAGATCGAACTTGTCGGTACGATAGAAGATTGCACACGCTTCATCCTCACGGTTAGCCGGATCGCGACTGATAGCTACGCCATCATATAGCGGCGAGAGGTGCTCGCGGAAGTATGCCTCTTGATCAGGCATCTCCTCCTGCATACCTACCACATCAGGTTTCTCGGCAAGCAGCATCTTAACAGCAGCTGCCTTACGATTTTCCCAACCGTTCTCTCCATCCTGTTCGTTCTTAACCGACGAACGGATATTATACGACATAACGGTAATTGTCTGCGCGCTTATAGCAAGCGCAAGCATGCACGCTGATATGAAAATTAATGAGCGTTTCATATTGATTCGTATTTATAAATGAGCACACCTATACTCAAGCCAAAGAAGGCAACTCAGGCAGTTTGTCGTCCTCGTCTTCCGGTGGCAGAGCATGAACGCTGCTGGCTTTCGCTCCGAGTTTGACGAGTTTTTGTGCCGAACCAAGTACACTCTGACCACGTTTGGCTTTTTCGTACACTGCTCCGTAAGCTTTGTTGACTGCCTGCAGTTTGTCGCCCATGTTCTGCACGCGTTCCAACAGATCGCCTACGCGGTTGACGAGTTCAGCGGCTGTATCGCAGATTGCTTTGTTGTTGGCATTCTGCTTGATCGATGTCCACGTCACCTGCACGGCACGCAAAGCGGCATAGAGGTTCTGCTCGCCTACGATAAATACCCCTTGGTTCATCGCCTCGCGCCAAAGCGTCTGATCGGAAGCCAAAGCCAACTGCAACGCAGCATCTACCGGCACAAACATCATCACAAAGTCCACACTCTTTCTTGGCGCTTTGACGTATGCAGCATAGTTCTTTTTCGATAGTTCTTTGACGTGATTCTTTACGCTGCGCAGATGGGCGCTGAGTGCCAGTTCTTTGTCTTGATCTGTTTCAGCATTGGTGTAATCAATGAAGGCATTCAGCGAAACCTTGGAGTCGATGATCAGATCACGCGTCTCATCGAGGTGAAGGATGATATCCGGCTGCATTCTATGGGCTGTTTCGTCGGATACAATGATCTTTCCGCTTGCGTCACGCAAGTACTCCTGTGCATCATATTCTACGCCGGGTTCCAGACCGATAGCGTTGAGCAGGGCTTCTATCTTCTGTTCTCCCCAGTTACCTTGGATCTTGTTCTCGGCTGTCAGCGCGTTACTCAACCGGTCGGCACTGTCGCTAACCTTCATTGTAGTGCTTACGAGAGTAGCTATCTTCTCTTTGATAGCAGCAGTCGAAGTTTCCTGAGTGGATTTGTTCTCCTTAATAGCCGTTTCCATCTTCTGGATGGTTTCTTTGAGCGGATCGACTATCTGCTTCATGTTTGCGGAATTCGCCTGCTGCAATTCTGCTTGCCGCTGTTTGAGCATTTCATTGGTAGCATTCGTCAGTTGTTCCTTCATCGTAGTCAACGCCTGTTCGTACCGCTCCCGCTCCGCAGCAATCGCTTTCTCATGACGGCTATCTAAATCTTCTATGCGTTTATCTGCATTTTTCATCAGTATCCGCACAACAACCAGTGCCACAACACCAGCCACCACTAATCCCGCTATAAATGCTAACAATATCTCCATTATAATTGTATTTAATTGTCTTTAATAGTTGATTTAAAAGTATTCATTGCAATCAGTTAAATCTGTTTAATCTGTGAACAGAAAGTACCCATCTACAAAACAAAAGTGATACGTTGTAACGTACCACCTTTTGTCGAGAAGCAGCACGAATTATCTAACAAGTATGTCAAAGACTATCAAGCCATCGTTCGGTTCATTGATGATAGCATCACATCGCTGAACGGCTTCGGATAGGTGCGCCACGCTGCGCGATAATCCGTTGCTTCTAAATCTTTAATTCAGTTTCCGAGTGCAAAGGTACTGCTTTTTTTCGACATACGCAAATTTTTCTTCGTTTTTATGCGTATAATCGTCACTTTAGCAGGTACATAGTGCAAGTGATGGGGATGATTCCGTCGGATAGATGCGCTCAACGCGCCCAAGTCCGATTGTTCCCCTCACTCCGTTCGGGACACCCACACCCTTGTTTACACTCTCCTTTCTATTGTACAGATGACAAATAAGTGTATCGGACAAAAAAGACAGATAAGTCTGCCGCTAACGATGTCGATACACCTGCAATCGCGTGACAGAATAGTCAAAGACTAAATCGTCACGCGTGCGCCTGTATACGCAAAATCATATAGAAAAAGCGGGTAAATGGTTAAAAAAAGTAATTTCCAAAGCCGATATTAGGGCCGTTCGCCTCCCTCTCACGGTATCCGAATAAAAGGACGGATGTTTTTTGCGCAGAAGTGAGACCCAGTTGCAGATGTACATGAGAGATTAAGAGGGATTGCTGACAGGTAAGTGTACGGGAATATAGATGATTGGATTATCGGACGTGCGATTGGGAATGGAGTCTTCCGACGAAGTATCCTGATGGTGAGATAGGATTCTGATTCTAGGAATTGAAAATCCTATACAGAGAACCTTCAGATGCTTGAGTCGATGAAGAGTAGATTGGATGATGACAATGGGACGTACGAGGAGGCGTAATAGGATTATGATTCTAGGAAATGAAAAAGGTAAA
>CADBAZ010000017.1 GCA_902792835.1 uncultured Bacteroidales bacterium | reverse complement strand
ACCCTTTTGACCCTTTCTATGATAATGTGCTGAAATATAAGCAATTTTATAAGGTCATTGTGCGCGCAAAAGTGCCAAAGGGTCAAAAGGGTCATTCTCATTTTTTTACGTGCACGAAACAAAATCACAGGATATATACATAATCACTAGTGTCCATTAAAAAAGTTTAAAATTGCTTGCAATATATTGTAAAACAATAATTATGTACTAAAAATTTGTGTCGCACATTTGAATTTTGAATCTTTGTATCCAAATTCTAAATGTGCCTACATGAATCAAAGACATTACGTATTGAGTCAGATTGTAAAGTTCCTGCGGAGATTAGACGGATTGTGTTCTACGTTCCTGAGCTTAGACGGAGCTTTGTCTATTACACGAACTGCTTTCATCTTGCTGCAGCCGATATTGCTCTTTTGTACAAGCATAGGTGGTGGGTAGAACTCTTCTTTAAATGGATGAAACAACATCTAAAAGTCAAAATCTTTTGGGGGCATTCAGAGAATGCTGTTAGATTACACATATATGCCGCTATTAGTACATATTGTGCAGTCGCGACTCTTGAACATAACTTAAAACTCAACAGAAGCATATACGAAGTTCTACGAGTATTAGGTAGTTCATTACTGACTAAAGACAATGTCAAAGATCTCTTTTCTCACCTCGGTGACGAAACGGTTGCGGTGCAGTCAAATGACGAGGATATTGAACAACTTGAACTCGAATTTGAGTAAATATACTATTTTAACATTTTTTAATGGACACTAGTGATTCTATATAACCATATAATTCTATCGCAGACGGAGGAATATTATCTTTTGTGAAATATCCATATTCAAAACGAGGATTTCCATAAAATTCTATATTATGTGGAACTTTTGAAACGTCTATACGAACTAAATCATATCTCCCATCTTGTAGTCTTTTGTTTTTGTTATATAACATCCACCCAAAATTAGAGATGATGTTTTTTGTAACGTTGCCTTTTATTAGATGTGCTCTTGGTGGGTAAGATAGATAATCTTTCTCGTTTCGTGCCTCTATTCCATTTTGCAAAATAGAATCAACATTATGATGTGGAGTTAAATGATACAAATATTTATGAAACCTTGCCTCTTTAGTTAATGAATCCTGTTCAATAGGGTCAAAATCCATAACTCTGAATAAAGTTCCGTATATATACTGTGGTTTTGATATTCGAGCCTTGCTCCACCCGCATGTCAACATCTTATTTACGACGATGTCTGTATTCTTATCAATATCCGCATATAGGATTATAATCTTTACTTTGTTGGCTCTAATTTCAGATTTTATTTGCCAATCAAGAAACCCAAGTTTTTTGAGTTCCTTTCTTACCTGATTCACCGGAAGCGTTAAATACGTGCTTTCTTTTATCAGAATTTCGCCTTCGTCCGATAAAATTTCATCAAAAGTATGAGGTATAAATACACGAATATCATTTGATATCAAGCGTACATCCTTTTCTGTGAGTTTACTTAGATCGAAGTAATCTTCTATTCTAAGAACATCGTTTTTGTTCTCACTAACTGTTGCCTCATTTACTCGATCTCTTGGTATTAATACTCTCTTTTTCATTTCCTTTTCTTTATGTGATTTATTTCCGCATACAAATATACAACAAAAATCTGACATGGCCAAATTAAAAGATTTTTGCAGCAAGAGTGTTCTTCAATCTCGCTTTCGCCATGTCGAAGTATTTGTCGTATATCTCAATGCCGATGAACTTTTTGTTCGTGTTTGCGCATGCGAGTCCCGTATAACTTCCACAGTCCAATGCAGAGCAAGTACGCTATAAAGGCAAGCCATAGCCATGGGGAGACAAGAACGTTCAGACACCAAAGCATCATTTCAAACCATTGACGCGTGTTGAATGTTACCATACCATCGGAGCCTATGTAGTGGTACGGACTTATCGAATACGGTTGACCATTGTTGGCGGATACGCTACCGAGCACTTCAACCACACATCCATTAGCATCCATATAGTAACACTCTTCTATCCTCATCCCTTCCTGTACAAATTGGATATGATGGAGTTCTCCCCCGTTCACAAGCCTTGCATCAGAGATAATGGAATCGGATAGAACGGTATCAGGGAGGACATATGAACTTTGCCGACCTGTTAGACATGCCCACGCTGTTCGTAATTCGATCCGAGCATCTGTTCGCTCCTGTTCCCACTTGGGGACATCAAGTACATATTCATACGGGCGATCACCGCCAAATGTGGGAACACATGCTGCGCACATCAGGCAGCACAATACAATCATTCTTGTTTTCATATTCATTCGTTGTGTTTTACCATACAGGTATATCGAAATCAAAGTGCCCGAAAATATCCGCTTGGTATTTTTTGGGGTTGAATGCCTCGTTTCCGTAAAACTTCTCATACAGGCAGGAATAGGACAACAAGCACTCTGACCGCCCTCCTTCGCCATCGTAAATCTCCAGATACCACCATCGGGTATCCTCGTCGAAGTAGCACATCACCTGCTCCAGCGCATCCTGATATGCCCGCTCAAAGATTGAACTGAGGTATGTCACCGTGCTGTCGTTCTTGATGGCTCGCGCTTGCCGGTAGGCGGCGCGCATGATCTCTTCGGCTTTCTTGGTGTAGCCTTTGTCTGCGATAATCTTTTGTAGTCGCTCTTCATCATGGTATCCCCCTCTATGGTCACGAATTGCAATGTTTTTTTGCTCGATATACTTTTCTATTCCTTTATACAAGGCATACAAACACAACGCACCATAGGCGCACCACAGGTACATGTTCCAATGGCTCTTGTCAATATAATTGAAGAATAGCGAGATGAGATATGCCGGTACGCCGAATATTACACCGCAAATCCCTATAACCGTGGTAAGGACAAAGTCCAACATCCCTCCCCATGCATAATCCCGCATGTTCTCCCAAAGCGTATAAGGCGGGTAGGGCACTTGCGGATGGGCGTCGAGTTGCTGCTGCCGCTCGGCTCGGTTGCGCACCTTTACGCGCCGGTTGTTCTGCTGCGGCAGCACGGATGGCACAAGCCGGCTTGCCGATTGGTAGTTGGCACCGGCTACAGGCGACGGCATCTGTTTGCCCATGGCATGCAGGCAGGTTTCGATCACCTGCTCCACCATATCTTCGTCCACGTTCAGCACGCGCGTGTAACTGTCCACCAGTCCGCGCACGTCCTGCCAGGTGGCTATAGCGTTCAGCTTGCCGTAACGCAGCAGCATATAGGCAATCCGCTGTTCGCCTGTGCCGCTGCCGAACGCATCCGCCGTGGCATTCTTGATCTGTGCATCGCTCAGTTGCTGCAAGTCGGGATGCTTGCTCAGCAGCTGTTGCAATAGTTGTTCTTGGGTAGTCATATCTCAATCGGTATTAGTTACAATAATTAGTTCCTCATGAATAATCTCCGCCATACGGGCAGCGGATTGCATAGCACGCCCGCGATGGATATATCGTCGTGCGAGCCTTGCTCTGTCATCCTGGGCAGGAAGTCCTGCAAGTCCGCTACAGCCTTGTCGGGATTATCCCGAAGCATCTTCCATAGGGTTTGATAGAATGCGTACAACCGTTCGTCAGTCGTATAGGTATCATCCACTCCGTCAGAGGCGATGAACACCGCCATTGGCAGATCCTTCTTCGTATATACGAACCGGAACAAACTGATGGCATCGTTGTCGCATAACGAGGTCGTCCGGTTCAGAAAGCAGCGCTCATCCCACGGGATAGGTTGCTGCATCTGTCCCGCGGCATCCACCGCCACACACTTGCCGTCGCCTATCTGCAGCCCGAACAGGCACTCCCGGGTCAGCACCGCGGCTATCAGCGTCGTGCCGTACGCAAGCTGCCATCGTCCTGCCTCTATCTCCTGCCTGTCGGCATCCGTCAGCCTGCCCAGTTCCTCGTCGGTGAACGCTTCCTCGGCACGATCCTGCTCGATGCGGTCATTCCACCGAGAGATAATGCTCGTAGCAATCTGCTTTTGCCAATCTCCCTTGGGTAGTTGCTTCATATTCTTGGTAGATGACAGTAGTTCCTGTAAGGTCGTCGTCGTGATCTCTACCGCGAACCGTGCTCCCCGCTCGCTTCGAAAATATCGGTCACTGCCATGACCATCAGCCACTATGCCGATAGCATAGTCTTTGGTATAGTGACTCGCCACACAATCCTGACAGGGTTTGTCCGTCAAGATATGCGATGAGCCGCGTGTTATGGCATGAAAAGCAAACATATCAGAATCCGTCAGTCAGTTGGTCCAAATCATCGTTTGCGTCCTTGAAGTCCTTCACCTGCTCGGCAAACTCCGCCTGCTTGGTCTCCTGTCCGGCTATGCCACTGCCGCCACCGCTGCCGCTACCGATGCTGCCGCCTACACCGATCCCGCTGCTGCGTGAACCGATCTTCGACGACGTCACGCTCACGAACCGGATCATCTGCTTCAATGCTTCGGGCGTGTGGGCGGTCAGCACTAGCTCCGGACTGCCTGTGAACTCGGCCAGCACCTGCTTGTCGGCATCATCGCCGATGGCTATCGCCACGCGGATGGCTACCTTGAACCAGCGGTTCTCCTTCAGCCTATCCAGCGCCTGCTTGTATTCATCGGTAGGTTGTCCGTCGCTCATCAGGAACAGCACCGGCGCAAAGTTCCCGGTAGGCGAGTTCAAAAACTCGTTACGCGACAGCCGTCTGCCCAGTTCGTTGCATGCTTCGCCGAACATCGTCATGCCGCCGGCATGCAGATCCGTCCAGGCCAGCCCCTCCACCTCGGTGGGGCGGAACAGCCAATCGACATCGGTGGCGAACCTCAGGCACGCCACGTTGATCTTGGCATCGGCATTCTCCGACGATATGTCGGCTATCTCCGGGAGCACTTCCCGTATAGCGGTGTTTACTGCGGCGATCTTCTCGCCATCCATACTGCCCGATGTATCGACGATGAAGAAAAGGGTCATCTGTCTGCGGGCGATCTCTACTGCTTCCAATGGATTCATATGCATAAAAATTTAAAAGGTTATTGTATTGTTGCTTGTATATCGTGCGCGAAGTGCACCTCCACGCCTTTGTATATCGGCAGTCCTGTATTGGGCTTTACCTCCAGTTCCTTACCGTTGGGATAGATGGCGCGCCACGTATCCCTCGTGCGATTCATCAAGCCCCAAACGTTCGGGTTGTTCTTATTGATGACCACCTCTCCTGTAACGGTGAAGATGTCGTTCGCCGCAGATGTCTGATGGGCGTATATCTTCATATTCGGATACAAGGCTATGCGCTGCTTTCCGATAGTCAGAATAAGCGGCTTTTCTATCGACTTCTGGCAGTTGAAGCAGATGGTGAACGTCTTGTCGATATCCACAAACATCTCGTTGCCGCAACTGTGCGTGATGGTCTGGCTGCGCAGCTGAGTGAGGATCCGCACCCACTCGTTGTCGGACTTGCGCAGGTTAGGCTCCTTGAGCACATCTTCGTCGAAAGCCTCGATGAATGCCTGCCGCACAAACTCCGGGAACAGCGGCCAACGGTTGATCACGTTCGTATGGATGCCCCGCACCGGGCGGTTCTGTTGCCTGCCCGGGTCGAAGATGAAGATCGGATTCTCGCCATACACGTGCCGCTCTATCGCATCGCTGAGGCAAGGTATGTCCGCTACGCGCTTGCCGTCGAACGGATGGTTGTTGAATAGCAGCATGAACAGCACCACGCTCAGCGAGAAGTAGTCCGACAGGTTGTTCGGATTCGTGTTGCCTATCACTACCTCGGGAGCCATGTAGCGACACTTGCCCTTGATGCCCAGGTTCGTGCCCGGCGGACAGACATTATCGTTGTCGCAGATGAGCACATCGCCCGTCTGTGGGTGGAAGAAGAAGTTGCCGTCGTTCAGGTCCTGATACGACAGTCCCTTCCTGTGCAGTTCGCGAAACGCGTACGTGATCTGTATAGCCGCGTTGATCATCGCGCTCCATGAGGCGAAGCGCGCTTTGGCTACCAGGAACTTGCTGAACTCCACATACTCCTTCGGCCGGATATCCATCACATAGCCGAATATCCGCGAGGATTGGATAGTCCACAGCGGCCACAGGAAGTGCTTGGTGGGTGCACCCTTCCGAACATTGTCTTCAAGGTTCTGTATGAACTTCCGGTTCGGCATCTTGGTATATACCTTCATCGCATAGTCGCGCCCGTTGACTGTGACGCGATACACCGTGCCCTGGCCGCCTTGGCCAAGCTCCTGCTTGATGACAGCCGCGCTGCCGTTCGATAGGCGAATACCGGTGTTAAGTTGGATCATTTTCATCGTTTGCAATCAAATTTTTAGTGCAACGGTTCCGTAATTATCGCTATAGTACAAGCGATAATCACACTCCGTAAGGTTTATCTAACTAATTTAGGGATTCTACTTTACGATTGCTCCCTCGAAGGAATGTGTCTTTTCATAGTGGTATGTGGTTGTAGTAATCATAATATTTTGATTTAGTTGTTATACACATTTCTGCTCCTGTCTTCATTATTCTCCATCTTGAGAGGATATAACGGTGTACATGTCAAAGTTATTCTTTAGCAGTTCCTCATCATAATGATAGTTGTCTTCTTCGGGGTGATTCTTTAACCACCTAAGATGCTCTAAATCTTTGTCCAGCAACAGATAAACAACTTGGACGGGAGAGGTCATATAGATACCAATGAGTAGTTCTATCTGATTCAACGGTGCTAACCCTTCCCAATCCACAATGATTCTGTCGCGTGACCGTAGTGACAATGAATGACACCACTCTCCCTCATCTGTACTATCTGATAATGTGTAAGAACGGCGCTCATCCTTAATGCTTAACAGCGTCTCCTTTACTCCCAAATAGGTTGAAGTGTCATCCGTTATTAACATCAATGGGAGCATTGACTCCTGCTGATCGGAATACTTTTTAATCAGGTTTTCCAATTTGGATGATTTAACCGTTTTCATTGGTATTCTATTGTTGTTCTCCTAATATTTGGTTGCTTTGCACTACATAGATTCCACTTGGAAGTTATCCCCGAACTTCCGCTTCATATCCTCCATTATATTGTTAAGTAGCCTCCGTTCGTCTTTCTGTTTGCAGAGTTCAATACTTTTCTTGAACATCGGCAGCGCCTCATCTTCGCGCTCCAAATCGTACAGACATTCAGCATAATTGTTCAACTGTGTTGGTTTTGCTTTTTCTCCCATCAATGATAGGCACTTCTCTATATAAGGAAGTGCTTTTTCGGGTTCTGCCCATTCACACAGCGTACATCCCCAATTGTTATAGTCGGAAGGTTGTGCCATATTCTTTTCTCCCGAGCGATAATATTCTTCCGCTTTATCCGTTTTTCCCAACTTGATTTCTATCTTCCAAAGGAACAAACCCGACAGAGCATCCCCGTATACAAATGACATGAGGAAGTATTTTTTCGCTTCTAATAGTTTTTGCGGTTCGTTGCTATAATTTCCCCACCGATCATCAAATATCATCCGCCCGAGATAGAATGCGTTTCGTTCGTCCATCTCCGCTGCTTTCTCGTAATACGTCCATGCCCAGCGGTTGTTTTCATCATTGTCCTCCTTATCACAATAAGTATGCCCGAGATTAATGCATGCGACCTCACTCCCCAAGTCAGCATCTTTTTTTAACCAATAGATAGCTTTATCGTCATCAGGCTCTACTCCCATACCCCAATGGTACATACTTCCGAGTGTCAGCATGGCTTGTTGGTAGCCTCCGTCTGCCGCTTGATTCAATAGAGTAATCGCCTCATCCATATGATGAAGTTCCATTGCAGCTATCGCCTGCTTGTACAGTTCTTGTAGTTCGTTTTTCATAGTTGTATCATTTAATTATTGCACCTTCTAGTAACATACAATCTTCCGGGATAACCCGGAGCACTTTCTGGTAGTCAGGGTCAGGCAGGTCGTCATCGAAGTCGAAGTCCCCGTCGTTGTAGTTCTCACAGATATACAGCAGCGACTCCCATATCTCCTGCTTCTTCTCCTCCGGCATCATGTCTGCCGCATTGACGGTGAAGTGGTCGGATATCTCCGCCACGCACTCAAGCATCTCTTCGATGTTTCCTAATGGGATATGTCTTCTCATAGTCGTTAGATTTAATGGTGTAACTTTTTATTTTCCGATGCAAAGTTACTACATCGTCGTGCAACCTATTTGCACAAACTCCAAAAATCGTACATTTTTTGTATAATTACACGTTATATCTATAGTGTGCTATCTATTCATTCTTTTCCTTTGCAGAGTTTGTATAGAGCTCCAGCATTTGCAAGAAGTCATCTCGCTGAACAAAATGAAAATCTTCTTTTGTCTTTTTGATAGAAAAAGTGAATTGAAATTCCTCAAGGCTAATGCTATCAATAAGACGTTGAAGATTAGCCCGGTTATGCCTCATTGTATATGAAATGGCATTAAGTCGCGCTTCTCTTGTATGTACAGCCTCCTGTGGCATGCCATCCAAAGCGGGAGACTCAATAAAGAGATCTTTATGAGATTTCATGTATTCAACTAGCTCGGGCACAATGTTAGGTCTAGTAAACTCCTCTCCTTGTTGATTTTTTATAACTTGTGTTTGGCATGCCCATTCAATCCACTCATCCACTGTTCTTTCCAAAACAAAGAATTGCTCAAAATTGGTTTCGAGATAACCTTTATCATAAGTTTCTTCTCCTGCGGCTTCGTAATCATTTATAAGACAAATGAACGGCACTTGTAGCTTTTTCACCTGATGGCAGCAGTAATCCAATTTATCACGTTTTAATTGTTTGGAAATAGTGTGATAAACGATTCTTTCCGTGTTCTTAGTATAATCTTCCGGTAGTTCATCTAAGGATAAAAGTTCAGGATGATCGCTGATTTTAACAACCTCGTCTCCAAGAACAGCCAATTTCTTTCCAGCAAAAGGATGCCCCATGATACTAATGGTTCTGCTTACACCCCTTGTTAAATCTGCCTTCACGCAGTCTAACGTGCGGTTAGACGCAAACCAAAGCATCAAAGGCTTATTGAACGACTTTTGATTGGAATATTCCTTAATAAGGTTTTCCACTTCGGATAATTTAATTGTTTTCATGGATATGCAATTTTATTCATATTCATATTGTTTTTATATTTTTTCTATCTTCACCGCAGTGCCTACAACAATACACTTGCAATATGATTTACCAACGTTGAGTCCGTATTCATTTGCGAAATATTGAATTCCAATAATGGCATCAGCTTCTTTTGGAGCTTTGCTATCACTATCCCAAGAATCCGGATTATTAAGATTTGGGAAACGTCCATAGTAGTTTGCAGCATCCGCAAACACTACACCGAGGTACTCGGTAATTCTGTAACCCTCAATGTGGTCGGTAGTTGTTGTAATCATATCTGTTAGATTTAAAAGTTATAATCTATTCCTTACGTTACAAAAATCATGCCATCTCATCCCTGCCCATGCAATCTTTTGGGTAAATTTTTGGCAATTTTTGACCTACCATGTCCAATGAATATTTTTGGCATTTTTTTTAGTATTTTTGTAAGGCGACACGGACAATTTGCAAAAGTGTCCGCAATGAATGGTGATGGGTTGCCGAACGGGAATTCATTCACGGGCGGTAACACAGCACCGTTCACGTGGCAGTTATCGAACTGCCTGTCGCCTTAATTTTTGATTTACTAAAAATCCATCGTATTTTATTTATGTTTATTTTCTTAAATCCCCATTGTTGAAGGCTCTCACCACCGGGAACTACTCGTCCCCGGTGACTATCCTTGCCTCCTCAAACTTCTCCTTCATCGTCGGATTGCCGCGCGTGAGCTTCTTGATCGTCAGCGCTTCGGCTTTGTCGTTCGCCAGACGCAGGTTGTTCTCCGAGCCTACCAGGGCTTCGCGGATCTTCTGCAGGTGGGTTATCGACTTGTCGATCTCCTCGATGGCGGTCTTGAACTTCTCCGATGCCAGGCGGTAGTTTCTGCCGAACTTGTCCTTGAAGTCCTCCAGCTCGTTCTCGAAGTTCGTCACGTCTATCGACTGCGACTTGGCTACTGCCAGTTGGTGCTGCAGCTCGATGGTCTTCTTGTTCGCCTGCACCAGCATGGTGATGAGCGGGATGAAGAACTGCGGACGGATCACGTACATCTTCTCGTACTTGTACGACACATCCACTATGCCGCCGTTGTACAGCTCGCTGTCCGGCTCCAGCATCGATACCAGCACCGCGTACTCGCAGCCTTTCTCGCGGCGATCCTTGTCCAGCTTGGCGAAGAAGTCCTCGTTCTTGTGCTTCGAGGCGGTTTCGTCCATCTCGTTCTTCATCTCGAACATGATCGATACGTACTCCTGCCCGTCCACCGTGTCGCGGAAGATGAAGTCGCCCTTCGAGCCGCCGCTGGCGTCGTTGTCCTTCTCGAAGTACGCGCTCGGCATCAGCGGACGCAGATTCTGGTTGAACAGCGTGGAGCAGTGTATCTCCAACGTCTCGCCCACCATCTTGGTGGACATACGGGTCTTTAGATCCTTGTAGTACGCCACCTGCTCTTCCGACAGCTTGAGCTTCTGCTCGTACTGCTCTTTAATATTTTGTACGCGCATGAGCGCCTCAGAGTCAGCCAATTGCTTGGCGCTCTTCAGTTGCATCAGTTCCTCCTCTTTTTCCCGCAGCGATGCCTCGGCTTTCTGCTGTGCCTCGAGCACAGCTACCCGTTGCGCCGCTTCCAGATCACGGATCTTCTGCAATGCTTCGTTGAGCTCCTGTTGCATCTTCTGCTCCGTATCGCTGAGCTGCTTCTGCAGTTTCTGCTCGGCGGCACTGAGCTTCTGCTGCATGGCAGTCTCTTTCTCGCTCACCGCCTGCTTGAGCTCGGCAGCTTTGATCTGCTCCACGGAGCTCAGGCGCTCCTTGAGCGTCTGTATCTCGGCTTCGCGTTCCTGCAGCTTCTTCTCCTGAACATTCAGCGCCTGCTGATGCGCATTCTCAGCCTTCAGACTGGCAGCTTCCTGCTCCTGCAGCCACAGCGAACGCAACTCGCTCACCCGCGAGTCGACCTCAGCCTTGAATTCATCGTTCTTCACTTGACTAAGCAGTTGTGCATAGTCGGCATCATCAATCGAAAACGGTTTCCCGCAATTGGGGCAAATCAAATTTTTCATAATCAAAAGTATTAAATGGTTTAACAGTTGTTTTTCAAATTCCGCTGCAAAATTACACTATCGTTGTGCAAGCTATTTGCACAGCAAGCAAAAATCTGCATATTCGGTATCATTTATGCACCCCAATGGCATCTTTTTATGCTGTAATCACCTTATGCAGGCGGTCGATGTATTGCGGTACGGCTTGCGCCTTGTTGCCGAACAGGTCAAGGCAGTCGTACAACCGGAACGGATCGGTCTGCATTGTCCGGCGCTCGATGTCACCGTTCTCGCACACGTAACGGATGATGTTCCTCAGGTACTCCTCCTGCATCGAGGTGAGGTGCTGCCCTTGAATCAGTTCGACGAACTTATCCAGCGCTACGTTCATATCCACGCCGATAATCGTGCGCAGGAACGCGGCTATATTGCCGCCATAGAGTTTGTAGCGATCCTGATGCAGATAGGTGCGCTCGTAGTCCTCTTTCGTGCCCAGTTCCTGCCAGAAGATGCGCTCCAGTTCGCGGATGTCGAGCTGCGTCAACTGCTCCACAGTCTGAATCTTTTGCAGCACAGGGTTGTCGGTGTTCTCCGCCAGATAATCCATCACCCGCTGCTTGTAAGACATTTGCGTAATAATCAGTTCGGTCTCGCCCTCATCGGTCACCACATCGCTTATATCCACGGTGAACGACTTGTTGCCGTCGCCCATCAGATACTGCACAATCTCGCGCAGCTCTTTGCGTACATGCTCCAGCCGTTCGAGGTTCACGTTTTCCCAGAACACCGGCGTCTGCACCATGCGTATCGTATCGATCTTAGCCATCACCTGCGGGATGGATGCTTTGCCTTCCAGCGCCTTACCGATCAGGATGATCTTGTTCTCGGCTTTTGCACCCTTGACCTCGGGATTGATGAGCGAGAGTTGTTTTTGCAGCACAATGAAATCAAACCGCCGTGCCGAGAGGTCGCTCTGCGCGTTGATGAGCAGCGGTGCCAGATTGGACTTGATCATCACCGCCTCCACCTCGCTCACGTATTGCCAGTTGTCGCGCACCTTGTACTTCTCCACCAGCGCCCATTGCTTGCGCACCGCTATACGTGCCGTATCCAGCTCGCCAATCTGCGCACAGAGGATATCCTTCAGCTCGTCATGGAAACTCTTAGCGAACTCATCCGTCTGGTAATCGACATGTTGCAGTATAACGGCTATATCCAGCCGTGCGTTGAACAGCCGCTCCGCCAATCCTATCGTGCGCGTACCTTCCGCACCGTTTGGGTTCTGACCGAAGAATTCAAGGTTACCGCACCAGTCGAAGATATAGAACTCCTGCTTATCCTTACCTGCGCCGAAGATGTCCGGGCAGAGCCGCGTGCCACGACCTACCATTTGCCAGAACTTGATCTTCGACTTCACCTGCTTGAAGAACACCAGATTCAGCACCTCCGGCACATCCACACCCGTATCGAGCATATCTACCGACACGGCTATCTGTATCTTCCGCTTGGCGGTCTCGCGCGGTTCGCTGAAGTTATCCAGCAGGTTCTGCGCGTAAGGCGCGTAGTTGTCAATCACCGTGCAGAAGTCCGACCCGAACTGCGGATACAGCACACGGAACCGCTGCACAATCAGTTCGGCATGTTCGTGGCGGTGGGCGAAGATGATCGTCTTGCCGATGCAATCGCCGTCGTCCACTTTCAGCCCGTGCTCCATCAGGTCGGTCAGCACCTTGTCCACCGTATCTATATTGTAGATGTACTCAAACAGCTCGCGGCTCTCGATGTCGCGCGTATAGACGCTGTTCGGGTCAAGCAGTTTCTTTGCTTTCTCGTACCGCCACACGTCCTCCAGTTGCTCTTTCTCCTCGGGCGACAGATCATCGTAACGGATACCGTTGCTCAGCAGGTTCGTCTCGCGCGTGAAGCCGCGGAAGTTCACCAGAAAATGGTCATCCACCGCCTCTTGCAGCTCGTAGGCGTAGGTGGGTATGCCTTGCTCCAACCCGAACAGGTCGTAGGTTGAGCGATCCACCTCATCGCGCGGCGTAGCCGTCAAGCCTATCAACAGGCTGTCGAAGTAGTCGAAGATACTTCCGTACTTACCAAACACCGACCGGTGCGCCTCGTCCACGATAATCAAGTCAAACCGCCCGATGGAGAACGGACGTTTGCTGTCGTCGATATAGTTAACCATCGTCTGGTAAGTGGAGAACATCAGTCGTGCGCTCAGGTCTTTGTCCTTGTCCTGCGTGCGGTCGTCGGAGAGCGTGCAGGATGATACCGACGGCATGAGTTTGGCGAAGTTCCTCGCAGCCTGATTGACCAGCGTCGTGCGGTCGGCAAGGAACAGGATGTTCTTCGCCCAATTGTTACGCATCAGCAGTTCGGTCAGGGCTATACTCACGCGCGTCTTGCCCGTGCCGGTAGCCATCACGAGCAGCGCACGGCGATGGCGTTGGTTCAGGTGCTCGCATACGGCATGAATAGCACTTATCTGGTAGTGACGTCCGGCTATCGTTGTATCAACCGCAAAGTCAGTGATGTCTTGGC
Source organism: uncultured Bacteroidales bacterium (assembly GCA_902792835.1). Lineage (GTDB taxonomy): Bacteria > Bacteroidota > Bacteroidia > Bacteroidales > Paludibacteraceae > Colicola. Next base: position 9,073 of record CADBAZ010000017.1, on the reverse strand, counting down.
GCGAGCGTTTCTGTATCAGCAACTCAAGGTCTTGCTCGGTATGGAAATCATATACCGGCCGATCAGGATAACCCAATCCGTCAATCACCTTCGTCTGGAATCCGTTGGTGTAATATATGACAGGTCGCACGCCATACTCCTGTTCGAGGCAGTCGGCATATAGTAGCGCCTGATTACGTCCCGCCTCCACGTTTTTCGTTGTGCGCTTGGCTTCGATCACCGCCAGCGGCTTGCACGAGGCGTCAAACAGCACATAATCCGCATAGCCCTTGCCCTCGGCGTTCGGCATGCCCGTCACCTCAATCTCCACGCACGCCGTCGAATGCATCTTTGCGCCCTTGGTGTGCTCTATCGTCCATCCGGCTTCCTCCAGCATCAGGTCGATATACAGCCGCCGTGTCTCGGCTTCGCTGATAGCATCTTCCGTAGCCAGGGTCTTGCTTGCCTCGGCGGCTATCGGCTCATCCAGTTTGCCCTCGTATTTCGCTGCCGTTTCGGCAGGGATGGCTTCGGGTTTCTCCGGTGCTTGCAAGGTAGGCGACGGCGTAGCGGGTATAAGCGCGTTATCGAACGGCGCAAAACGGACAATCACTCCCATCCGCTGCAAGATTGTACCCACAAACACATGCAGATTAAGCAACGCAAAGAACGATTGCCGCTTGCCCACGCGCGAACCTACTGAGTCGTGTGCAGCATTGTTACCGCACTTGCGGATGTAATGGATGCGCATCATCAGATCATCCGAACCGATGAACGCCTTGAAGTCGTAATCATCCACGAGCGAGAACAGCGACGCACGCTCTGGTATATCCCAACCTTTGACCGTATAGATTAGTTTAACCAGATATTCCAACGCACGCCGCGAGGCAACCGCCGATTTCTCGGGGTCGCACAGTTGGTACGTCTCCGCTGTATCGCAATAGCGGTACAACGGCTCAAACTCACGGACATCTTTCAAAAAATCAAAGTTTTTCATATTATATCCCTTTCTTCGTTTCGTGCGCCGTGCGTCAGCGCGGTGTTTCTTCGTTCCTCTTCGTTAGGTGCGCCGTGCGTCAGCGCGGCGTTTGGTCATTATGTGCGTCACGCGTCAGCGCGACGTTAGTGGATAGTTCAGCCGCGTAGGCATTCATATCAAGGCATAGCCCTCGTGATATTCTGGCTTCAGCTGTCTCGGCGCTGTAGTCCGGGTATGGCGCAAGCACGAGCATGAATCCCTCGGAGCAGCCTTCCAGATCTCTGCCGGAAGGATAGATGAACCGCCCGTCCAAGCCTCGGTTCACTATATGTATCATCCTTAGTCTCTCGCTGTAACATGCCTCATATACGGCCTTCTCCGCCGGCGAGATGAACGGTGACACGAGCACCGCTCCGCTGCGGGCTATAGCAAGATAATGCTCCACCTCGCTTTTAATCTTTTCCTCCGTCAAGTTGCGGTGGCATCGCACCTGCACGCGCTCTGGATAAGTCACCAAGAACGTATTACCTATAGCCGTATAGCGATGCTCCGGTGTCCCGGCTTGGAACTCGTACACCTTGCGCAATCTATTCGGGTGATGCACCTTCAACCATAGCCTCCTCGGGTTGTCGTGCAGGTAGGCTATCCAGTTCTTCAATTGCCCCTCATGGAATAGTATCCTATCATTATACCCCGCCGCCAATAGCGGTTCCTTCCTCTCTTCGTTCGGTGCGCCGTGCGTCAGCGCGGTGTTTCCCTTCCCCTCTTCGTTCAGTGCGCCGTGCGTCAGCGCGGCGGTTCTTTCCCTCTCTTCGTTCGGTGCGCCGTGCGTCAGCGCGGCGGTTCTTCCCCTCTCTTCGTTCGGTGCTCCGTGCGTCAGCGCGGCGTTTATCCTCCAATACTCGCGCGAGCAGTCGCCTTTCCATGTGCCTATCATCTTACCGAGGCTCCAGCCCTTAGGCAATGCTTCGCGGATATAGATGATGCCGTGAAAATGATCCGGCATCAGTTGGTACTGCAACACCTGCACCGGTGTGCTTGTTTTCGCCGTGACCGTTGCCGCCATCTTACGGAACGCCTCGATGACATATCCGCCTATCTCCGTAGGCTCGATGTGTGCCTCATCAGCTGTGCTCCCCGCCAGCTTGCCCAGCAGCCGATTGCGGTTAGTCGTGGTCACGGTGATGAGGTAGATGCCGGCAGCACTGTAATCGTGATCCGCCTTGCGCCGTAGCCTGTTATGCTGCACCGGCGCGCGGTGGGATGATGGCAAGCGGGAATCTGACAGCGAGCTGACGCCCGCTGCACCCGACGAAGATAGCCGCTCTCTTTCTTCGTTCAGTGCGCCATGCGTGAGCGTGGCGTTCCCTCTCCCCTCTTCGTTCGGTGCGCCGTGCGTCAGCGCGGCGTTTCCCTTCCCATCTTCGTTTGGTGCGCCGTGCATCAGCGCGGCGTTTATTTCTCTATATCTATCAGTTGGTGTCATCATCTTTCGGTTACTTCTATTCTCCGCTGCCTATGCAAAATGAAATTCCATTCGTTGCGCGAGCAACGACTCAAACTCGGCTATCGACTGATTAATCAACCGCTTCTGCTCCTCTATGACTTGCACCTTCTCCGCAAACGCCTGCTGCAAAGAAAGAGGAGGAATAGGGATAGTATACTCTTTTATCATAGGAATAGTAAGTTGTTGTATTGAATTACCTGTACTTTCTAATGATAACATTTTTATGCTTGAGCCAAAATAAGATAAATCCAAAGATTTATTTGGTATAGCAACTATCAACCTAATAATCGGGAAAAATGGTTCACGTCTAATAAATGCGGCGCCAATAGTTCCACGACCTGATATGGTTACGGCTGGAGATAGTACACGTGCCTTACTTGTATAACCATATAAGCCCTCATCTTTAACTCCGTTAGAATATATAGGTATAGTGTGCTCTGCATCTTTTTCATGAACAGAATCACCTTTGGGCACATCACCGCCAGCAAAGATTTCATCACAAGCTTCACTCATCTTCTTCACTTCCCATCCTTTAGGATTGGTGATTGGGTCGCCAAAGGTGTCGAGGAAGATGGCTTGGGCGAGATTATCCAACTCAAGCACTTGCTGCTTCTTTGCCGATATAACCGAAGATATACTATCCAACTCACGAACTATCAACTCTTGGGTGGAAAGAGAGGGAACAGGGATTTGAGCTTCGCGAAGGAGTTTGAAATGCCGTGAATAACCTAAACTTGGAACATTAAAATGCTTCAAGAAATAGTAGATATACTTGGCATCACATTCAACTTTAGGTAATAGTACCTTTACGCCGTCAGCCCCTAAAACGAAATCAAAATCAACATATTTGATGACTCTTGAGTGGTCGCCAAAAATAACGACAGGGCGTGGTATATGCAAGAGCTTGCTATCGTCATTATTATATCCCGATATGAATTCCTCTTCTTGCGATATGACAGGATATGTGCCAGATTCCAAATAATCTTTGGACGGCACTCCTTTAGGTGTCTTGATCTTGTCGAAGCAATCATCAAATGGCTTATATGTCGCGCCCTCTCTCATAGTATCCCTCTCAGACGGTTGATGTTTTCGATGATGGTGTTCTCCAGCGTCTCAATGCGCTCCAGCACCTCGTGCGGGTTCTCCTGCTTGACTGCCGCACGCTCCACCTGTTTGTACTTGTTGAACGTGAAGTCGTAGCCATTCTGCCGTATCTCCTCCACCGGCACGAGGAACGACTGCTCCGTGCGTGCGCGCTCCGCTTCCTCCTCGCGGTTCTGCCAACGGCGGATGATGTCGGGTATGTCGTTGTCGTCTATCGGGTCACGCGTGTCGTTAAGCGTGAAACCGTCAGCATGCATGTCGTAGAACCACACCTTATCCGTTCCGCCGTTGTCGGTCTTGGTGAAGATAAGAATAGCCGTACTCACGCCTGCATAGGGCTTGAATACGCCCGAGGGCATAGAGATGACCGCTTCGAGTTTCTGATGATCCACCAGCTCCATGCGTAGCGCTTTGTGCGCCTTGCTGTTGCGGAACAGCACACCGTCAGGCACGATGCTCGCACAGCGTCCGCCGATCTGTAAGATACGGATGAACAGCGCAAGGAACAGCAACTCGGTCTGCTTGGTGTTCGTGAGCGTCAACAGCGACTTGCTGACAACCTCGTTGTCCAGACTGCCCGTGAACGGCGGGTTAGCCAGACACAAGGTGTAACGGTTGGCATCGGTGTTGTCGGCAGAGAGCGAGTCTTGCCAGGCGATGTTCGGCGCATCCACACCGTGCAGCATCATGTTCATTGCACCGATACGCAGCATGTTCTGGTCGGTATCGAAGCCGTTGAACATATCCGAACGGAAACGCTGCCGCATGTTCGGACCCATGAGTATCCTGCCGTAATGCTCCTTGATGTACTTAGCCGCCTCGACGATGAATCCCGCCGAACCCATTGCCGGATCGCAGATCTTGTCGTCAGGCATGGGCTCCATCAGCTCCACCATCATACGGATGATATGCCGCGGTGTGCGGAACTGCCCGTTCGTGCCGGACTCCGCCATCTTGCCGAGCATGTACTCATATACATCACCCATAGCATCGCGGTCGGTCATATCCAACGCATCAATGCCATCCACCACCTTCTGCAACGTTCGCTCCGAAGGGATGAGGAAGATGGCATTCTGCATGTAACGCGAATACGCCGACTCCTGACCGCTGCCGATGTTCTTGATAAACACAAACACGTTCTCGCGAACCATCTTGAACATGTTCTGCGAACCGGTGTTCTTGAATACATGCCAGCGCATATCATTGTAGGGGACGAGATTACCCGTCTCGGGATTGCGCCACGAGCCGGCAGGGAACGTCGGGTTCTCCAGTTTGTTGCCGAACAACTGCGCATTGGCTTCCTCGCGCCGCTGCGTGTCGTCGAGCATCTTCATAAAGAACATATACGTCATTTGCTCCAATATCGTGATGGAGGTAGTGACACCGCTGTTCCAGAATGCATCCCATATCTGGTCAACCCGATTCTTGATCTCGCCTGTTATCATAACTTTTCTTATTTAATAGTTTAACTTTTCAATAGTTTAACAATGTCCCCTTTTTCATTTCCCGTTGCAAAGATACTACATCTTTGTGCAATCTATTTGCACAGACTGTATAATTCGTGCATTTTTTTTATTTTTTCTTGTATCTGCTGCCTCAAAGCATCAGGAGCAAGCACCTCAACATCCTCACCGAACCACAAGATCTGCGCTTCCAACTCGCGGTTGGGAATAACGGTTATCTCTATCAATCCCTTCTGTTTGTCTTTCGTCTTCTGCGAGGGATGCAGCGGCTTCGATAGCACGTAAGGCAGTCGGCTCGGGGCAAACCGCAGCAGCACATGTTCCGGCTCTTTGCCTTGCGGGATGCTCACGCCTATAACGTCATCGAAATATTCCGAGAAATCAATATCCGTCTCCGTATACGCAACGCGACTCGGTTCGATGCCTTGTATCCTGTCCAGCGCAAAGTTCATCATCTTACCTGTATCCGCATCCTCCGCGAGTAAGAACCACCGGCTGTTGTGCTGCTTGATATAATACGGATGCAGCGTCAGCACTTGCTCCGGCTTACCAAACGGCTGATACGTCAGCTCTATCGACTGCTTGTTCACGATATAGTTAAACAGCGTCTCCAGGTGCTCCAAGCCTTGCAGATACTCGTTTCCCTCAAAGCCGATGATGCTCTCCGTGTGGTTGTTCAAGTGCATCTTGGTCTCTATCTCCGCCAACGTCTCTGCCATCCAATCGAACTGCGGCAATCCTTTCAGCCGCGAGAGCATCAGCACCGTGTCTTTCAGCTTGGCGATCTCCTCATCCGTCAGGGGTGCTTGATGAATACTGAAATTCGTGTTCTCATACCGGTAATACACCCTGCCATACGCATCGCGCAGGTGCTGCACATCCACATGATAGATACTTTCAAACTCGTTTATATCGTACTTGAGCGTCCGTTCACTCACAGGCGTGCAGTCATATCGCACCAAGTCCTTGTTGCATTCCGCCAACAAGTCCTCAATATAGTACCGCTTCGTCTTGTTCCGAAAACACCGATCCAACGCGAAGTGACGTATCTGTTTTTGCTTTATTACGGGCATAATTGTGATTTTCTATGGTTTGAATATATTACAGCGACAATCTCGCGGTCGGAGAGGGTGGATATGGGTGAAGAAGCGTTATACAACATGATACCCTCCCTTTTTTGCAACTCCACGAAATGCTATCTTATGAGCATCAGACAATTGCTTGATGTAACGTTGTGTGGTTCGCAAGCTGCGACCTAAACGTGCAGCAAGTTGCGGCGCATTCAGCCCGGGAGTATCGGCTATAGTTTGAAACAGTCTCTGCTCAAAATCTTCAACAGAAACGGGAGCAGGTTCACTGGCTTGGAACAAACGCAAGATATCCAATTGAGTCATAATCACACGATCGGCAATAAACCGATGGAACACCTCGGCATCGTTGTGCCCAGCTTCCAACGCTGCTACATACTCCGCACGTGTGACAGCCGGGATAATAGCGATGTTATAATCATTACGTATCAATGCCAAATTCATTAGTAGTCTTGCCACACGTCCGTTACCGTCGATGAACGGATGGATATACACGAACCGCCGATGCAGTTCTGCCGCCAATAGCACGGGATGCATCTTACCCTCGTGATTGGTGTACCACTGCACAAGTTGCTGCATCCGTTTGCTAATCTCCGAAACAGGCGCAACAGGATAACGGCTACCACTGACAAACACAAGAACACGGCGATACACTCCGGCACGCTCTGGATCGACTTGCTGATAAAAGAGTTTGTGGAGGGTGCGGATGGTATCTTCCGTAATAGGGGCTTCGCGGCTTAAATCATATAGATAGTCATAAGCTTTGGCGTGACCTACAGCCTCATATACGTCGCGCAACGGTTTGCCCTCGATAGTCAAACCGTTCTCAATGACAATCTTGGTCTCCGATTCTGTCAGACTGTTGCCCTCCAAAGCATTGCTGGTATAAGTCAAGCCAACGCGATAATACTCGCGCAGCGACTTGAGAGTATCCTCGCTGAGAGGTCGGAAAGCCCACAACTGTTGCTGTTGCCGCTCACATTGGGATATTTTCTTGCGAAGTTCCGGATCCATATATATAAATCATTTTGCACCGCCAAAAGCGCCTTTTACACCGCCATACTGCGCTTTGCACCGTTTCGCCTACAAAGTTACAAAAAAAATCTGAAAAACGCAAATAAAAGTATAAATTTTTGTTCCATTTCTCGAAAAATGTTATGTTTTTCATCAAAATGCCGCGAGGTCTGCACCCCGCGGCATACTATTTTGGTATAAAAATTTATGGTATCGATTGCGTATTAAGCTAAATGCTATTGAATATATGTCTTGAGCCGTTGTCAGCTCGGTTGTGCTATGTTATGTCATAGGCGGTGATTTGATAACTCTTTTACTTAATTTATTCATCGTTCTTGGACAATATGCGCTTTAGTTCCTCCATGTCCGGCAGAGCCTTGCGGAGTGCTCAACCGCATTCGGGATAGCGATACTTTGATATATATCTATATGATTCTCATCTAGTTGTAATTTTCCAATCGTAATTGGAATATTTGAATTATCCGCAGAATCGGATTTTCCAATCGCTTTTGGTGATTGTAATTTATCGGTTGCAACCGATGAATCTTTTGAACATCCGTCAGTCGCGACTGACGATTCTTGCGATTATTCGACAATCGCGATTGTCAATCGTAAATCGTCCGTTGTGGCGGACGAATATACATCCAATGTTTTATAATTTCTGCTTGCAAAGTTACAAAAAAAATCTGAAATTTGCAAGAGAGGTATGTATATTTTTGCAAAAAGACGAGATAAAAATGAAAAATTTAATCAATTACAATAAATCCTGCCCAGTAGTATGGTGCAGAATAATGAGGATGATGCTGCATGCGGCGTTTGGCGGTGGCTATTGCTCCATGCGGATAGTCGAAGATAGCTTCCGCTATCTCCGTGTCTTTAGAGACTGCCTTTGCAAATGTTTGTCTTCCTTGCAGGAGCGCTTCATAAAAATACTGCATAAAGACCGCCGCAGCCTGATCATCCACCTGCCATAGGGACATGACTATCGTTTGTACTCCTGCCAGTTTGAATGCCCGTTGCAATCCCCATATGCCTTCCGTAGTAATATCACCCAACGCCGTATTACATGCAGACAACACTACTATATCTGTTCCGGATAAGTCCAAAGTGGCTATCTCAGCGACTGTCATAGATCCTGTTCTGATAGCAATGCTCCGTTTTCGTTTCCGAGTGCAAAGGTACTACATCGTTGTGCAAGCTATTTGCATAATCCGTATAATTCGTGCATTTTTTTTGAAATAGCCGCAATTTTATTATCCGAACAAGTCATCCAAGGTCACTACATTCACAAAATCCCCAAAGTATTGGTTATATGCCAAACCATAAGTAGTTACCAACGTGCTATGGATAACTGTCTTCCGACTGACCTTCTCCATCAGCGTGTTCATCCTGTGCACCAATCTCGTGTGGTATGATTTATCCACAGCGAACTCTTCGCTGTAGAATTTCATCTCACACATATTCACCACATTATCTTTTCGCTGGATAAGCAAATCGATTTGCGTCCCTTCTTGCTGGTCATCGCCACTTACTGCCCATGCAGATTGCGAGGACGATATACCGGCAATCTGTAGCGCGCGCTTGATAGCACCAATATGGCGCAGGCACAAATCTTCAAAAGCAAAGCCACGCCAACTATTGATTTTGGGTGATTCAACATTGTTCATCCAGAATGCATCATCCATTTCCGATTGCTTATCCACGAACTTCAGATAGAACAAGCAGAATGGATTTGTTTCTTCCAATAATTGCGCTCATAATTGCATTTAAATGGGCTTTGAGTGCGAACTTTTGCTATTTCGCAGCCCGATATAGTTTATTTTCGGCTGCAAAGATACAGCTTTTTTCTTAATTTTGCAAATATTTATAATATAATTCGTGCATTTTGTTGATTTTTTCTTGTATCTGCAACCTCAACGATTCAGGAGCAAGCACCTCA
>CADBAZ010000016.1 GCA_902792835.1 uncultured Bacteroidales bacterium | reverse complement strand
TATGATTTTGAGGTTAGCTCCAACGGTTCCAAAGCAACGGAGGCCACAGCTACGGTAACTGTTAATGGTGATCGTACGGACATTACGGCTGTGCTGACATGTGCAAACGGCGTGACATACAATGTTACGATGTTCAATGCGCCTATCGAACTCAAAGATCCGGTAGAGGTAAAGATTACCAAGGTAGGCAGTCGTGACTATGGTACGGATTACTACTATGTACTCTACAATGCAACGGAGGATTCTGTCTTCTATTTCGATATTAACAAAGCTTCGTCGGCAGATGATATTGAGTATGGTCACACCTATACGCTTGATGATATGCTGACGGATTACAGCTATGCCAAAATTAACGGTTCCGGCGTGTCATACGAGACAGCCGAGTTTACCAAGACTGTGGATGATCAGAACCTTGTACGTATCGAGGCAACCGTATCCAACAACAAGGGCGACGTATGGCACCTCGTATATCAAGAGGAGCCGATTGTACCTTCGGGCGAAGAGGTTGACCTGTTCTTTAGTGTTCCTATGGAAATTCCGCAGTATTATACCGACGGTCAGTGGGAGTTGTACCTAAGCATTGAAAGCGAGGAGCAAGATACGCTTGTAGTGTTTGTATATAACAGCACCAACGCTTCTTCTCCTGCCGGTACGTTTACCGAGGCAGATTTGATTGCTAACAATTCCGGTATTTTGTTCGGTAACACCTATATCGCATTTGCTGAAGCTGACTTTACCGTAACCGATACCGATGAGCGCATTGATCTTGTAGCTGACGTTCTGGGTAACAATGCCGTAACCTATCACATCAAGATGTTCTACATCAAGCCGCAGGCAACTGCTCAAGAGAGCATCACATCCAATGAGTTGACGGTGAACACGACGTACTACAGTTATTATGGAGTAGTAATGTTCAGTGCAGCTGACGAGAACAATTCCATTGCGCTGACGGTTAACGCCAACGGACTTGGTGCTCAGATGGCTGGAACCTACGTTGCCGGAACCGATTTCAACGGAGAGGTTACTCCTGCCGAAGGTGAAAAGTCCGAGATCTTCAGCGGTTCGATTGTGGTTGCAGTGGCAGAGAACGGCAATATTACCGTTACAGGTACTGTATTGTGCAGCAACAGCGTTGAATACACGCTTAACCTCACTTGGGTGAAGCCGGAGCCTGTTACTACCAACCTCACGATGGACGGAATGGCAAGTACATTTAGCGAGAGCAGCAACAGTATTCAATATAAACTGTTCAACGACGATTATGTATTCTTCTTCCGAATCTATCTGGCAGAAGGCTTGACAGATGTCGAACTTGGAAAGAGTTATACGTTTGCCGATGATATGAATAGCAATACGAACAGTTCGTATGGTTATGACTCAAATTATAGCTTTATCGACTATGCTGATGCTACGTTCACCAAGACATTTGTTAGCGGCGCTGATCATGTAGAGGTCGCTATCGAGGATGTTGACGGTAACTTCTGGAATCTGACCTATCAGGGTCAAACTACCGCTGTTGACAACGTAGAGGCTGCACAGAAGGCTGCTAAGCGTATTGAGAACGGCATGCTGATCATCCGCGCTAACGGTAAGGATTACAACGCACAGGGCGCAGTGATCCGATAAGATACACGTAACAATACAACTACTCGGTGCGGGACGAAAGTTCTGTGCCGAGTTGTTGATAAAAGACGAATGAGACAAATAGCCGTCATATTGGTTGCTTTGCTGATGAGCATAGCCGGAGTTGTGAAGACTTCTGCGGCATCGAGCGTGAGCTATACGATAGGGCTGGTAGAGAGCAAGTACATAACATCTATCAGTGCTGTGCAGTATATCATGTACGACGAAGACATGACTCGCGGATTCTCATTCGTCATCAAGTTGCCTGCCGGCCAAGAGGATGTGGAGCTCGGGAAGACCTACACGCTGGACGACATGACGCATCAATACACCTATACGTTCGTGAACTCGATGACGTACTTCACAGCAGTGAAGTTCGTTAAATCACTGACAAATGACGGAAGAGTGCAACTGTCTATAAGTGCGACTACCGGTACGGGAACATCGGCTGTGACATACAAACTGCATTACGAAGAGCCGATCGTGCTGCCACCGACGGGCGAAACGATACAGGTTGTCATAACCGAACCGATAGAAGCAGAATATTACCCGTACACCAAGGATTGGTTGGTCATTGCCATAAACGATGATTATGAGGTGTGGGTTGACGTGTTCAGCGAGGACTCAGAGAGCGTGCTCGGTGAGTACAAATCCGCTGACGGGGATTTTGACTTCAACTACACCTATCTCAGACGCAAGGCTGACAACGTGAAGATTCATGCTGTGGAGGCGGAAGCGGTGATTGCACTTGACGGGCAGATAATGACAATGACGGCAACCATCCTCGGCAATGACGGCGTCGTGTATGACGTGTATGCGTCGAATGACACATCTATCCTTACATATGACGCCCGTGAGCAGGATTTTGAAGAGACGTTTACGGGCTACACGTTTAACGACGAGTACTTTGAGGAGTATGGCGGCATGCTCAACGTGTCAGCGAACAATGCCAACCGCGCAACTGTGTCCATTGTTTTCTACAGCGAGATGGCGGTTCTGCAGCCGGGTGTGTATCCTATTTCGTCCACCTGGGAGAAGGGGACAGCACAGGCAAGTCGCGGTATAGTTGACGGGTATGTTGATCCTTCGTTTTGCGGCTACCGCCGCGTTGAGGACAATTACCTGGATGTGCCTATCTGGTTTATGGTCGAAGGGACTGTGACGGTAACGGCTGACGGTACAATTATCGCACAAGCCGTTAACTCTGCAGGCAGAAGTGTACGGTGCGTACTTAGGAAACAGTCCACGCCTACAGGGTGTGAGGGCATTGAGAGTGTAACTATTGCTGTTAAGCGCATCGAGAACGGTATGCTGATCATCCGCGCTAACGGTAAGGATTACAACGCACAGGGTGCAGTGATTCGTTAAGCGATCGAGTGATAAAATTAGATAAAATTAGAGCGTGCTCACGAGCATGCTCTAATTTTTGTTGTGTGGTTGCGTAGACGGTAGGTTAACGACTAAGGAACGACCAACGAACAACCAACGAACAACTAACGGTTGGAACGAGATTTGTCCACGAATTAAGCGAATTAAACGAATTATTGTGCGGATTCGAGGGAGCGGATCTGGGTGAGAGTTTGGCGGAGAGTGCGCTTGCGCTCGTCAATCTCGTTGGAGAGATTAGGAATGCGCGCTTGGAGTGAGGCACGGGTGGCTTTATCCGCATCGTAATACTGATGACGCAGGCTGTCGAGCATCTCGATCGCCTGCGATTGTGTTTGTTCGAGCCGGATGTATTGCTCGTACAGAACACGCGCCGAGTCGCTGCGGAAATCCGAGAGCGAGGTGTAGGTGATGTCGTTGTTCAGGACGAAGAAGATCGAGTCAGCATCGGCGTGTGCATTGGTCGAAAGAGGGCGGTTTGAGGGGTTATTGGATGCATATTCCACCGATGTTCCCCCGATAATGCCCCGATATTCCCGTACATTTGTACGGATTTCGGACACTTCCCCGAAGGACTGCGTACTGCTGCTCAAGAGCGGGATCAGGCTGTCGAGTCGTGCGAGGGCAACAAGTTCGTTGTCGGGCAGCCCGCGCAGGAACGTGCGTTCGCCAAGAGCGATCTGATAGACGTCGACCGAGTCGACTCGGGTTGTGGCTAAGGAGTCGTCGGCTGCAGCAAGGCAATGGCGGTTGGTAGCGAAGAACGCATAGCCGTTCGTCTCGTCCGTAGCGTAGAGGTAATCATCGGCGGGCGAGTTAAACGGCATACCGATGTTCTCCGCCGGAAGCCACTGCCCGAGTGCCGCGTTGTAGCGCGTCATGTAGATGTCGAGCCCGCCTAAACCTCCCTCGCGGTCGGAAGAGAAGTACAGCGTAGCTCCATCGGTGAGCACAAACGGGTAGTTGGTTACCGAGCCGCTGTTGATAGCCGGGCTTAGGGTATCGGGTTCTTCCCAGTTATGCAAGAGCCGTTGCTGGCTGACGAGCAGGGTGCGTGTGGCGGTTAGGCTGTCGATGGTATCGGTGACGCTGACGGAGTAGTAGCGCCGGTCAGCGCGTTGCGTAGTAAAACTGCTGCCGAGGGAGTCAAGCCGGAGTGTACCGTTCTCCTCGCTGATGGCATAAGCACTGAGCAGATCGGCTCGGGATACGCGCTTGACGCTGAGTACCTCGATGCGGCTGACGTGCTTGAGGTAACGTGCTATAACCCCGGCTGAGGCTATGCGTTGTTGCACGTGCGGCCAACGCTCATGTTCCTCGTTGATGTTAGGCAGAAATGCTTCGTAGGCGGCTATCGCCTCGGGCATACGCCATTGCTGATAGTAGATCTCACCCAAGAAGAAGTCGCGGAGCGGATACTTCGTTCCGGCTTTAATGAACAGTTTTTCCGCTTCATCCAGGTCACCGAGCTCCTGGGCGCAACGTGCCGCGCGGTACATGTACAAGGGGTGGGTAGGTTGCTTGCGGAGCAAGGCATTATATACAGCGCGCGCTTCGGCGTACTCTTGGGCAGCATACAGGTCGTCTGCCTGCTTGGCAGTCTGGGCATAACCCGGCAAGGTTAGCAGCAGAAAAAACAATATAGATAGATACTGACGCATAGTTATTTCACAAATCGGGCGCAAAGATACAATTTTTTTTTGATAAAAACAAAAAAATAGTGAAAATAATTTGCAAATGTCAAGATTTTTTTGTATCTTTGCAGCGTAATTCCGACAAATGGGGTATTAGCTCATCTGGTAGAGCGTAACGTTCGCAATGTTAAGGTAAGGGGTTCGAGTCCCCTATACTCCACTCACAAACCCGGACTATCGCCGGCCTTGTGGGAGTATGAGAGGGGACTCGATACCCCGGTTCTTATCTCCGGCTTCGCCTGCGAACGATTATTGCCAAGGCAATTTTCGAGTCCCCTATACTCCACTTTTCAAATACTATACGAATTATGAAAAAATCAATACTATTTGCAGCTCTGCCGTTGATGATGGCGAGTTGCGGTGTGGCGCGTATTGTTACGGTGGCTCCGGAACCGGTAGTGGTCAAGGCTACCCCTGAAACGGTTGTAGTGGTTCAACCCCAACCTCAAACACAGGTAGTTTATACGCAGCCGGTGAGCACCACGGTAACCTATCCGCGTACCAGCAACACCCGTACTACCACCATCGAGGTGACTCCGCTGACGCGGGATATAAGCCTGTATCTGGATCTGCAGGCCGTAGCAGCGGCTTTTGCACAAGCAAACAGTGTAGAAGAGTTCGAGATGATTCTGAACTCAAGTTCGTACATTATCTCCAACCTCGATCTGAACCGCGACGGGTATATTGATTACCTGCGCGTGTTGGAGACCTTGGAAGGACACACGCACGTACTGCTCATCCAAGCCGTGCTGGCAGCGAACATCTATCAGGATGTAGCCACGCTGGTGGTGGAGATGGGTTATGCTACGCCGTACGTTCAGGTGATCGGCGCGCCGTATATCTATGGTGCAAACTACATCATCGAACCTGTTTATTACAAACGTCCGCCGCTGTTTGACCGTTTCGGTCGCCCGACATACGCCTACTGGCGTTCGCCGTACTACTGGGATCACTTCCCCAGCCATTACGGCCATCACGAGATGTATCACCTCGGGCACTATCAGGCATACGTGACGACGTATATGGAACATCACCACTACTGCCATAACGTGCACTATGTGGATCATTACCACTATACCAACTATGCTGATGTGTGTCGTCCTGTATCGCGTACCGACTATGCGCAGCAGCATCCTGAGCAGTCGTTCTCGCGCCGTACAACGGCTACGTATATTCCCGCAGGCAGCCAGACGGCAACCCGTGTGACGAATGCACGTCAGTTGCAGCAGGCTGTAGAGCAATCCGGCGCAGCCCGCACGACAACGAGTACAAAGAGCACGAGTACAAGCACCCGCAGCAGCTCTACAAGCAGTAGCACGAGTGCAACGAGTACCCGTAGCACCACTGCGACGCAGTCCAGCCGTACGACGACGGCACAACCAGCAACAACACAACCTGCAACGAGCACGCGTAGCAGCTCTACAACCTCGACGAGCACACGCACTACGACCGCTCAGCCTGCTACGCGCACGGGTAGCACGCAGCAAAGACAGGACGTAGCGCCGCAGACGCGCAGCAGCCATGCGCAGACTCAGTCGCAGACAACAACCCGCGTGCGTACCTCCGGCACAGCCAGCACAACGCGCACGCCGGCAGCAAGTTCTACCCGTAGCACAACGACAAGTACTCGCAGTACAAGCACGAGCACCGGTACACGTAGCACCGGTACACGTAGCACCGGCACGGAAACAAACACCCGTAGCACAAGCACCAGCACCCGCAGCGGTTCGTCAACGCGCAGATAAGTGAACTGGAAGATAGCATTATATCGCATCAAGAGTTATGTCCGCCATCAGTTGACGGCATGGCATACGGGCGGAGAAGGTGTACATTCGCCTACGCTGTTCTACATTGTGCGGATGGTGCTATACGACGACAATGCGTACTATGCCTACCCGAAGATCGAGCAGCAGCGTAAACGATTGAAAAGCAGTACGGCTGTTGTCAGCCATACTGATTATGGTACGGGTGCGTGCGCGCGAGGGGAGAACGCGCCGGTGCAGACCCGCCGTGTGGCGGATATAGCCCGCACACACCTTGAGTCGCCGTCCATCGGGCAGTTGCTGTTCAGGCTGGTGAACTACCTGACCGGTATATCGCAAGAGCCCTTGACGATTGTGGAATTAGGTACGTCGCTGGGCATAACAACCGCCTATCTGGCAATGCCGTCAGAGAAAAACAGCGTGCAGACCTACGAGGGAGCGGAAGACGTGGCGGATGTAGCTATGCAGGTGTGGCGCGAGTTGGGCATACAGAACATCGTTCCCGTGATAGGTAATATAGACGAGACGCTGAGCCGGTACAAGGCAAAAAAGACCGATTTGGCATTTATCGATGCCAACCATACGTACGAAGCCACGATGCGGTACTTCCGGCAGTTGCTGCCATCGGCTACGCAGCACTCGATATACGTGATTGATGATATACACCACTCACCCGAGATGGAGCGCGCGTGGCATGAGATACAAGCGACGAAAGAGGTGACGAGCACGATCGACTGCTATCACGTAGGCTTGGTGTTCTTTAATAAGCATTATATCCGTAAGCACTATAGAATGAGGATTTGAGATTTATGATTTCAAATTTATGATTTATACAAAAACAGGAGATAAAGGTACCACCTCGCTGGCGAACGGCGAGCGTGTGAGCAAGTGCGATGCGCATATCGAGGCATACGGCACGGCGGATGAGTTGAACTCGTTCTTCGGCTGGCTGCGGGCGTTGCTCGAGCAGTTGCCGCATGAAGAAGTGCAGGTTTATACCGCGCAGATCGCCACGGTGCAGAACAAACTGTTCAATCTTGGTGCGTTTCTGTCCTTCGCACCCGGCGAATGGGTGACAGATACGGATGTAGCGGAGGTTGAACAGTGGATCGACGCCATACAGGCAGAGTTGCCGCCACAACACGCATTTATCCTTCCGGCAGGCAGCGAGGCGATAGCTGCGGCGCATATTTGCCGGACAGTGACCCGCAGGCTGGAGCGACAGATGGTACGTCTGGCGGAAAGTAATATGCAAAATGAATCACAAAATGCAGCGCAAAAGGATGACCTGATGCGAGCGATGCGTTGGGTGAACCGATTGTCGGATTATTGCTTCGTTTTGGCTCGAAAATGCACCATTATACAGAAAAAATCGCCTATTGAGTGGAAAAAATAAAAAAAAATGCAAAAAAACTTGCATATTTCGATTTTTTTTTGTACCTTTGCGCGAAATTTTGTGAAGTATGCATGAAGTATGCGCCAAAAAGCGCACTTCTTGCGTATGTAAACGGTAGTAAGACAACACTATGTATTGGAATTTGGAATTAGCATCGAAATTGGAAGATGCTCCTTGGCCTGCAACGCGGGACGAGTTGTTGGATTATGCGCAGCGTACGGGCGCGCCCATGGAGGTGATCGAGAACCTCAACGAGATTGAGGATGACGAGGAGGAATTCGAGTCAATAGAGGATCTGTGGCCGGATTTCCCGACCAAGGATGACTTCTTCTTTGACGAAGAGGAGTATTGATTCTATGCAGATAGGATGCAAATCGGTGTTGGCGTGAGCGTGAAGCGGTTGGTACTATTATTGGGCGTCGTGCTATGTGGCGTAGCAGTAATGCGAGCACAGTTCGACCCGCAGATAGGCCAATATATGTATCTGCCAACAGCCTACAACCCCGCAGCGGCGGGTGATGACGACCTGATGAAAGTCGCCGGTCTGCACCGGATGCAGTTCACGGGGATAAAGAATGCCCCGATGACAACGTACTTCTCTTTCAGCTCGCCGTTCGTGATAGGCAAAACAAAACATGCTGCGGGAGTGCGATTTATGAACGACAAGTTCGGCTTGTTCTCCAACCAGGCGTTGCACGCGCAATATGCGTACAAGCATCGCATAGGCAAGGGGTATCTGTCAGCAGGCGTGGATCTGGGGTTTGCGAACATCAGTTTTGCGAAAGACAGTGTGCACGTGCCTGACGCCGAATATTTCACCTCGTCGGATCAAGCACTGCCGACCGGTCAAGGCGGTAACGCCATGACGTTCGACCTCGGAGTGGGAATATGGTATTCGGCACCGACATGGTGGGTAGGCGCGAGCATGAGTCACCTGACGTTCCCGACGCTGCATTGGAGCGATGAGTCGGATTTCCACCTGAAGGGAACGATGTACGTCACCGGAGGGTACAATTGGCGACTGAGGAACAAGAACTGGGTGCTCAAACCTTCCGCACTGGTGATGACCGATTTCCGGGAGTGGGACATCAACCTCAGTATGATGGCAGAACTCAAGGAGAAGTATCGCTTCGGACTGAGTTACCGCATCCTCGGAAATGTCGGAATACTGTTGGGCATAGATATTATATCGGGATTGCAGTTGGGCTACACTTACGAGATACCGACATCGGCATTGATATACGAGAGCTACGGCTCACACGAGATATACTTGGCATACGGGTTTGATATACTCAAGCCGAAGCGGACAAACCGCTACAAGAGTGTACGATACCTGTAACAAGACAAATAGAAACAAACAACGAAACAAAAACAATTTTTATCGATATGAAATTGAAAACTATTCTGCCAATTCTGGCGCTTATGATTGCGTTTGCGGGCTGCAACAAGCCTGCCGGTGAATTGGTAGGTGCCGGTAAAGCAAAGAAATTTTCGGAAGCTGACCCGTTCGGTATGCTACTGATTAGAAAAGGCAGTTTTATGAAAGGTGAGAACACGCAGTCGAACCTGTTCACCTTGCCGGACAACAAGGTTATGTCCACCGTGGATGCGTTCTGGATGGACGAGACGGAAATCACGAACAACGAGTACAAGCAATTTGTGCTGTGGGTTCGTGACTCGATTGCCATGACTCTGCTCTATCGTGCAGCAGACGAGTATCCTGATGGCGCGCAGTTCATGATCGTGCCCAAGGATGCGGAAGAGATTGAAGGCATTGAGCCGGATACCGCTCTGAACTGGGTGGCTTCGAACAAGATCCCTTGGAACAAGTACAAGTCCGATCCTGACGTACACGCTATCCTGCGTCCGTTGTTCTATTCCGACCACACGTTCAACACCAACCGTATGCACTACCACTACTCGTGGAAGAACTACGATCAGGCAAAGTTGCAGGAGAACAAGTTCGACGTAGCTAAGGGTAAGTACCCCGACAACGCCAAAGCGCGTGTTGACTCGTTCTGGGTGGATGGTAATGGTGCAATCTTCGATACAACCATCATTCGCAAGCTCGTGGAGCCGAAAGACCTTTACACCGAGTGTATCATCAATATCTATCCGGATACGATGGTGTGGATTCGTGACTTCCAGTATGCGTACAACGACCCGAAGATGCTCAAGTATTTCGCTCACGAGGGTTATGCCAACTATCCTGTAGTAGGTGTTACGTGGGAGCAGGCACACGCATTCTGCAACTGGCGTACGAAGATCATGGAGGACAACACGAAGCTGGATGCCCACCTGTATCGTCTGCCGACAGAAGGCGAATGGGAGTACGCTGCACGCGGTGGCAGAAAGATGGCTGCATACCCGTGGGGCGGCAACTATGTGCGCGACTACAAAGGTTGCTTCCTTGCCAACTTCAAGCCCTACCACGGTGCGTATAACGATGATACCGGCAACGGCCCGATGGCTGTGGCTTCGTACCGTCCGAACGACTTCGGTCTGTTCGACATGGCAGGCAATGTATCGGAGTGGACGATGGAGTCGTTTACACCGACCGCCAGCTCGATCGTTCATGACTACAACCCCAACCACGCATACATGGCGCGCAAGAATGACCCGGATCAGTTGAAGCGTAAGGTCATCAAGGGTGGTAGCTGGAAGGATGTGAAGGACTACCTGCAGTGCGGCGCACGCGACTATGAGTACCAGTACGAGAGCCGTCCGTATATCGGATTCCGCTGCGTACGTTCGTACATTGGTGAATAATCGGAAAAATATAGTTAACTTAAGTTATATACATTTAAATTCAAAAAAAATGGCTCACAAAGAAAAAGGTGGATTCATGAAATGGTATGAATCCTACAAAGGAAAACGTGTTACTGGTATCGTCTATTCTGTAGGTGCTGCAGTCGTTATTATCGGTGCATTGTTCAAGATCCTTCACTGGCCGGGTGCTTCGGCAGTGCTTATGATCGGTATGTTCACCGAGGCGTTCCTTTTCACTATCGGTACCTTGGATGCTCCTCACCCGACGTATGCATGGGAGCAGGTGTTCCCGCAACTCGTTTCGCTGGAGCACGGATGCGAACCGGAACTCTATGCTGAGATCTCGAAACGCGAAAAACCGACTCTGCTCGGTGGCGTAGGTGGCGGTGGTAGCGCGAACGCCAGTGCGGCAGGTGTTACAGTCAGCCCATTATCGGAGAAAGATCAGGCAACACTTTCCGAGGGTATTCAGAAATTGGCTAAGACGGCTCAACAGCTCAACGACCTTGGCAAGGTAGCTGAAGGTACCGCCAAACTCGGTGAGAAGATGGAAGTTGCAGGTGTGGCTATGGATAAGTTCGCTGCTTCGGCTACGAATATGTCCGGTCAGACCGAGGCTTACGAGAAGGGCCTGAATGCTGTAAACGCTAACCTGAATAACCTGAACGCCGTATATGAGCTCCAACTCAAGAACGTACAGGCTCAGGCTGAGGCTCTCAAACTCCAAGCCGACAAGACCAATGCTGCTACCGCTCAGGTTGAGCTGATGGCTGCTGATATGAAGAAAGCTGCTGCTGCTACTGCTGCTGCTGCCAAGAGCAGCGAGGCTTACGAAGCTGCCGCTAAACAACTGGCTGCACAAGTTGCAGATCTTAACAAGGTTTATGGAAATATGCTCAATGCACTTGCGTAAGCAACCCGTTTCCGAAATGATAACAGAATTATGAACTGATCTCATCGGGTGTATCCTAGACTTTAATCGTGGTTAAGTCAGGGGGAAACCGTAGAGATATAAATCCAGAATTTCAGAAATGAGTGGAGCAACTAACTGTCCGGAAACCCCGAGACAAAAAATGATCGGTATGATGTACCTCGTGCTTACCGCCATGTTGGCGTTGAACGTAAGTACGAACGTGCTTGATGCCTTCGAGAAGGTGGACAAGAGTTTGCACGTCACGCTGGAAAATACTGAAGAGCAGAATGCTATGCAGTATCGCCGTTTTGAGCGTGCATACGCAGAGAACCCCACCAAGGTTGGCCAGTTGTATATCCAGGCTGACTCGCTGCGTAAGGCATCAGATGAACTATTTTATTATATTCAGGGCTTTAAGGTTGATGTAGCTCATCTCGTCGATGGTGATGCATTCGACTCAACCGCTCGCACCATTATCAACAAGTCTGACTTCGATAAGCCGGGTCAGTACGCTATGGTTGAGTGGGATAAGGAAGACCCCACCAAGCACAACGGTCAAGTATTACGCGAGAAGATTGAGAAATACAAGGCAACGTTGATGGACGTACAGCACTGGAGCGAGCGTGCGCGTAACGGTAAACCCGCACAAATCTTGAACGGTATCTTCAACACCGGTAAGGGTGTGAACAACGATGGTGACTCAATCAGCTGGGAAGCTTCGGTGTTCGAGGGTATGCCTGCGGGTGCTTGTATGGCTATCTTGACGAAGTATCAGAACGATATCCGTGCATACGAAAACCGTACGTTAACCCGTCTGTATCAGCGTATTGACGCCAACGACTTCAAGGCTAACGATATTCGCGCGTACGTGATTCCTAAATCATCGTACGTAATCCGTGGTGACCAATACGAGGCACAGATCATCCTTGCTGCCGTTGACTCAACCGCCAAGCCGGATTACTTCGTTAACGATGTAGAGTTGGGTGAAGACGGTATCTACCGTTGCACAGCCACCGGTTCGGGTGAGCAGCACTACACCGGTATCGTACGTTACAGACAAGGTCGTGATACTGTCAGTCTGCCGTTCTCAGCAGCATTCACCGTTGGTGAGCCTTCTGCATCAGTGATGAACGAAGACTTGAACATTATCTATCGAGACTTCGATAACCGCTACGTAGTATCCGCTCCGGGTATGACTGACAACCAGTTGAAGGTCAATGTTGTAGGAGCCGACGTAAAGCGTCAGGGCAAGTTCTATATCTTGCGTCCGAAAGCTGATGCCAAGACGGTTAAGGTAACCGTGCTGGCTGACATGAACGGCCGTATGGCAACCATGGGCGAGAAGACGTTCAAAGTACAGCGTCTGCCGCAACCTATGCCGTACTTCGTAGATGGCGGCAAGCAGGTTAACTCCAATAGCACTCCTCGTAAGAGCTTGAACAAGAACACCGTACTCGAGATCGGTTATGGTGAGGACGGTCTGCTTGAGGTGCCCTTCGAGATTACGGGCTTCGATACCTATATTCTGCGTAAGACAGGTAAGTCCAGCGGAAACAAGTTCTCGGCTGCACAGCTTAAACTGATCGGTCAGCTCAAGAGTGGTGATATGGTGCTCGTTCAGAACATCAAATATCGCACCAAGGGCGGCGCTGAGACGTTGTACCAAGGTAACTTGACGCTCTTATTAAAGTAAAAAACATCTTATGAAGAGAACACTTTTAATCCTCGCATTGGTGAGTGTTGCGCTTGGTATGCAAGCGCAGCACCGCATCAATTCGTTCTTCAACGAACTGGGAACAGTACGTATTGAGACGCAAGAGTTGGATGAGAATGCCGATACGATTGCTACCATCTTCCATCGTACAGACGATGTAGTATGGTCGCGCGTGATCTACAGAGTCATTGATATGCGTTTCAAGCAGAATTATCAGCTCTACTTCCCGACCAACCCTGATGATCCGAAGTATTGGAGTCTGTTCCGACTGATTATGGACGCCGTTGTAAACGGTCGTACGACATTGGACGGACAGCAAGAGTATCTGCGCTTGTACGGAGCTAACCCCCGTGGAATCAAGCCTTTGTTCCTTGACTCGGCAATCATTGCGCGTGGCAAAGAAATGCAAACGGCTTTTGCGGTACGCCCTATGAGCGAGATTATCGATACCGACGACCGTGACGAGTATCTGGTTACATACGATGATTCAATCAATCACAGGCTGGACATCAATACGTACGGTTATTCCAACTACGTCAAAAACCAGATCAAGTATCTGACGATGGAGATCGTGTTCTTTGATAAGCACACATCCCGTTTTTATCAGAAGATTATGGCTATTGCACCATTGCAGTCAGCCATGGCTTCCGAGCGAGATCCGTATGACAATCTTGTCAGTCAGGTTCGATTCTGGATTCTGTTTGACGATTTGCGTCCGTTCATGGCTCGCAAGTACATGATTCCGTCGAATAACAGCAGTAAGCGTATGACGTTTGACAACTTCTTCTCTGAGCACCTGTACACATCGTACATTATCGGTGACGATAATATCTTCGACCGCATGATTGTGCAAGGTCAGAAAGAGCTTACCGAAGAGTTTGTTCATCGCGATCAAGATCGCATATTCAACGAACTGCTGAATACAGAATTGGATTTGTGGGAATACTAATCCATTGGGCAAACAAGAGCAGGTTAACAGCCTGCTCGTTTGCGTTTAGTAGGTTATATAAATAGTGCCTGTTATCAAGGTGCTTATTGGTTATGCAAAAGAAACGAAGATTTTGGAACATGTACATTACCACCACGGTCAGTATCACGTTGGTGCTGTTCTTGGTGGGGTTGGTAGCCATGGTCACATTGTCTGCTCATCGTATGATTGAGCAGGTTAAGCATAATGTCACGCTGACTATTGTATTGTCGCAGGAAGCTGATTCGGCGCAAATTGAGCGTTGCGGTGCAGTGCTGAAAGCATCACCGTATTGCCACACGTGCCGGTATATATCCCGCGAAGAGGCGCTGGATGAGCATATCCGTTCGCTGGGTGATGATCCTGCTCAGTTCCTGGGCTATAATCCGCTGCTTGCATCGTACGAAGTGAGCCTGAATGCTGCGTATGCGAATGCTGACAG
Organism: uncultured Bacteroidales bacterium; assembly: GCA_902792835.1. Lineage (GTDB taxonomy): Bacteria > Bacteroidota > Bacteroidia > Bacteroidales > Paludibacteraceae > Colicola. The sequence goes on along the minus strand of CADBAZ010000016.1, from coordinate 7,133 downwards.
TATAGTCGTTGTGGAGCAGCAGGTGAGTCGCCTGCCATATGTGAAGCAAGTGCTGTATCAAAAGGATCTGGTGGAACTTCTGGAGCATAATGTCAGCCAAGTGACGTTGGTATTGTTGGGCTTGGCTGTGATGTTGCTGCTGATAGCCTACGTGCTGATTATCAACACAATCCGTTTGCATGTGTATAGTCGTCGTTTCCTGATCAATACGATGCGCCTTGTGGGTGCTACTCCGTGGGTGATCAAACGCCCGTTCATTGCACGCAGTCTGCGTATGGGCTGCTGGTCGGCATTGCTGGCACTGGTGCTGCTGGCAGGATTGTTCTACTATGTGCAATACTCGATGAACATTACGCTGATGCCGCTTACAGCAACCAATGTGTTGCTTATAGCCGGAGTCGTGATATTGACGGGTGAGTTGCTGACATTGATCGGTTCGCTGATAGCCGTTAACCGATATATCCACATGGATACCGAGCGGATGTATTCTATTTAGACCGCTGCGCTAAAAGACAAAAGACAAAGATGAAACAATTACCGAAATTCAATGTGATACTCATAGCCGTGTGTGTGCTGATTATCGTTATCGGCTTTGCGCTGATGACTGGTGAGCCGTCCGGTGCTACTGAGTATAATCCTGATATATTCTCCTTCCGCCGCATCACTCTCGGTCCGATGATTTCATTGGCGGGCTTTGTGCTGATGATTGTGGCGATTCTTTTCCCCAAGAAAAACAAGGAGGATAAGCAATGAGTTGGTGGGAAGCATTGCTGTTAGGCATTATTCAAGGTCTGACAGAGTTCTTGCCGGTATCCAGTTCCGGTCATCTTGAGATAGGTCAAGCCGTGTTAGGTACTGCCGGCGAAGAGAATCTAACCTTCGCTGTGGTAGTGCATACGGCTACCGTTCTGGCTACTATCGTTATTCTTTGGCAAGAGATCCAGCAACTGTTCAAAGGCACGTTCTTTACCTTGCAATGGAATGAGGAAAAAGATTACGTCGCCAAGATCTGTGTGTCGATGATTCCTGTGTTTGTCGTAGGAATGTTTTTCAAGGACGAAGTAGAGGCATTCTTCGGCAACGGTTTGCTGTTGGTAGGTATATGCTTGATTGTTACTGCTATCTTGCTGTATCTGAGCGAGTGGCTGAGCAAGCGTATGGCAGCCAAAGGAAAGTCGGGGCACGACGTTACGTACCGCGATGCGTTCGTTATCGGTTTGGCGCAGGCGTGTGCCGTGTTGCCCGGTTTGAGCCGTAGCGGTACGACGATTGCAACAGGTCTGTTGTGCGGCGTGAAGAAAGAGAGCGTAGCACAATTCTCGTTCCTGATGGTGCTCATACCGATCTTGGGTGAGGCGTTCCTCGACCTGCTGAAGATGCTGCAAGGGGAGATGACGAGCAGTCTTGGAATAGTTCCGCTGCTTGTGGGATTTGTTGCGGCTTTCGTTACCGGCTGCTTTGCCTGCAAGTTTATGTTAGGCATCGTGCGCAAGCAGAAACTGGTATATTTCGCTATCTACTGCTTGTGTGTTGGTGCGTTCGCTATCATCTGGTCGGTGATCTAAATGGATTTTGTGGAGGGCGAGATATTGGCGTTTGACAAGCCGCTGCATTGGACGAGCTTCGATGTAGTCAATCGCGTGCGCAGTATGCTCTGCCGGGCACTGGGCGTGAAGAAGTTGAAGGTCGGTCACGCCGGAACGCTCGATCCATTGGCAACAGGCGTGGTGATCGTCTGCACCGGCAAGCAAACGAAGCACATTGACGAGTTGATGAACCATACGAAGGAGTATGAGGCTACGCTGCAATTAGGTGCCACGACGCCGAGTTTTGACCTCGAGCACCCGATCGATGCGACCTATCCGACACAGCATATCACCCGCCAGCTGATCGACGAAGTGCTGCCGACATTCATGGGCGAACAATGGCAGGTGCCACCCGTCTATTCCGCCGTGAAGATCAACGGCAAGCGGGCGTACGAATATGCGCGCAAAGGGCAGCAAGATACGATAGAGATCAAACCGAAACTGCTGGTGATTGATGAGATAGAACTGCTGCACTTCGATGCCGAAACGGTGCAACTGACCATACGCGTCGTTTGTTCCAAAGGAACATATATCCGCGCTTTGGCTCGCGATATAGGTGAGCGGCTGCATTCGGGTGCGCATCTCATAGCCTTGCGACGTACACGCGTGGGGGATTATACGCTTGACAAGTGCATCACTATAGAGCAGCTGCAACAACAATTAACTGAAAATAAATAAATGATTATATGAAACTTAGTGAGTTCAAGTTTAAGTTACCCGAGAGCCAGATTGCTCAGTTCCCGCCTTTGCATCGTGAGGATGCGAAGTTGCTGGTGTTACATCGTACAACGGGAAAGATCGAGCATAAGGTGATCACTAATCTTGTGGAGTATTTCGACGAGCATGATCTGATGGTATTCAATGACTCGAAGGTCTTTCCGGCACGATTGTATGGTATCAAGGAGAAGACGAATGCCGAGATCGAGGTGTTCCTGCTCCGCGAACTCAATCACGAGGATTCCTGCTGGGACGCACTGGTTGAACCGGCGCGCAAGATCCGTATAGGTAACAAACTCTACCTGGATGACGACAACTCGATCATCGGCGAGATTGTTGACAACACGACCTCACGCGGACGTACTATCCGCTTTGAGTCGGACTATACGCCTGACAAGTTGGTGGCACAGCTCTATGCACTGGGTACCACTCCGCTGCCGTCGTATATCCGTCGTCCGATGAAAGCCGAAACGGCGCGTAACTTCCGCAAGGCGTTTATGATCGAGGATGATGCAGAACTTGAACCTATCGTTCGCGAGATGGACGAGGAGCGTTATCAGTCCATCTTCGCCAAGAACGTCGGCGCTGTGGCTGCTCCTGCGGCATCGATGCATATCAGCAAGAACATGCTCAAGCGCATCGAGATCCGCGGTATCAACTACACCACGCTTACCTCGCATGTCGGTCTGGGCAACTTCAAGATTGTGGATGTCGAGGACTTGAACAAGCACAAAGTCGACTCCGAGCAGATTATCATAGAGCGCGAGTGTGTTGAAATGGTCAATCGCGCCAAGCAGACCAAGAAACGTATCTGTGCCGTCGGCACGGAAGTGATGCGTGCCTTAGAGTCTGTAGCCGGTACGAACGGTTTGATCAAGGAGTACGAGGGCTGGACGAATCGCTTCATCTATCCGCCGTACGACACCCTGGTGCAGTCGGCGCTGCTCGTCAATTTCTACTTCCCGCTGTCGCTGCAACTGATGATGGTTGCCGCTTTCGGTGGCTTCGAGCCGGTTATGGCTGCATACAAAGAGGCATTAAAGAAAGATTACCGTTTCGGCGATTACGGCGACGCCATGCTGATTGTCGATTAACAATCTTTATTCTTTAGCGAAGCGGTCTATATGCAAGTACGAATCGACGAGTCATGGCGGCAAGTGCTCCAGCCGGAGTTCGACAAGCCGTATTTCGAGATCCTGACCTCGTTCGTGCGTCATGCGTACGCTACCAAGACCTGCTATCCGCCTGCAAGGCTGATTTTTCATGCTTTCGACGCGTGCCCTTTCGACAAGGTGCGCGTCGTTATATTAGGTCAAGATCCCTATCACGAACCCGGACAAGCCGAAGGCTGGGCGTTCTCGGTGCCCGAAGGCGTGAGAATCCCGCCAAGTCTGGAGAATATCTACAAGGAACAACAGCGTGATCTGGGCATCTCTGCCCCGGCATCCGGACATCTTGCGCGTTGGGTAGAGCAAGGCGTGCTCCTGCTCAACGCTACACTGACCGTTGAGGCGCATCGTGCCGGCAGTCACCAGGGCAAGGGCTGGGAAGAGTTGACCGATGCCGCTATCATGGCGCTCAACGAACGCCGCCAACATCTGGTGTTTATGCTTTGGGGAAGTTATGCCCAGCGCAAAGGGCAGTTCATCAACCGACGTCGACATCTTGTGCTGGAAGCCCCGCACCCGAGCCCGCTATCCGCTTATCGCGGGTTCATCGGCTGCGGACATTTCTCGGCTGCGAACGATTATCTTCAGCAGCACGGTCTCCAACCGATCCGTTGGTGACGTTTATCTGTTATCGAACCATTGTTTGCATAGCGCGCGTAACTGCTGTTCGTCGCGTATGATATCGCGCAGAGCTTGTAAGCCCTGCATGTTCCGCTCGCTGTTCAGCCACAGACGCATATAACCGCCTTCGGCGTATTTCTCCAACAGGTGTTCTTTGCTGCGTTGGTATAAGGTTTCAAAATCTCCATTCGGAAAAAGTTTCGCACTATACGCCATCGTCCGGTGAATGACCGTTTCAGGAACCATCTGCCTGTCGGCTTCCGCTACAATGGCGCCATAGATCGTGCGCGGTGGGTTCTTGCTGCTCGCTCGGTGATCCTCTATAGCATCGCGCATCGTGAGCAGCTGCTCCTGCGTGAACCATTGACGCAGCGTCTCATCCGCCATCAATATCTCGCCCGAATGGATGTGATGCTTCTCGCGGTCGATGCGCAGCCCCAGATCATGGTAGGCGGCAATGGTGTACGCCATGCGCTCGTCTGCCTGATACTCGCGTGCTAACTTGATGCTCTCGCGGATAACCGAATCCGCGTGATCGCGTCGGTGACCACCGTCAAATGCCTCGTATTGCGGCAGGATGGATTGTTCGATGTATTGTTGGAGGGTCATAGTGAATTGGGGTTAAGTGAGGGATTTCTGCGTAATCCCTACAGTCTGCCGACGGTATCCTGTGCAAAAGAATCAGCGATTTGCTTGCTCAAGTAAACTTGGACAGACAAATCGCTGCTCCTTTTGCGGAAAGTGAGGGATTCGAACCCCCGGTACGACGTAATGCGTACACCACATTTCGAGTGTGGCTCTTTCGACCACTCAGACAACTTTCCGTTCGCTTCGGTCAAAAGCGGACACAAAGATACTATAATTTTATGAATTTTGCAAATCTTTTGGCAAAAAAATGCATAATTTTGTGCGTTTTGTTGCAATTTTGCACACTATGTATTGATATTTAGGGAAACAATAGGCGATATTGAACGTAGAAATCTGTGCGAATGCAAAAAAAATATGCACAAATACTTGCAAATTTGATTTTTTTTTTGTAACTTTGCATGGCTTATTATGGTAGAGGTAAACTACCATGTTTCAAGTAGGAAAAATCAATAAATTATGATATATCATCTTGTTGAATATTTGCAGCAGACTATGGGGCATTTTGCCGGTGCTGGTCTGTGGCAGTACATCTCTTTCCGTGCGATTGTGGCGGGCGTAATCGCGTTCATCACGAGCGTGTGGTTTGGTAACTATTTTATCGACCTGTTGAAGCGCAAGCACATCTCCGAGCAGCAGCGCGACGAGAAGACTGACCCGTTCAATGTGGGTAAGAAAGGCGTGCCAACCATGGGCGGCGTGGTGCTGATTGTGGCTACTATATTGCCTGTACTGCTCGTCGGGAATCTGAAGAATGTCTATCTGTGGCTGATGCTTATCACCGCGGTTATTCTCGGGCTGTTAGGTTTTGCGGATGACTACATCAAGACCTTCAAGCATAACAAAGAGGGCTTGAACGGCTGGGTGAAGATTATCGGGCAGGTGACACTCGGACTTATCGTCGGCTTGACGCTCCGTTACGCTCCGGTGACGACAATGAACGAGACCGTCAGCGTACACTACGAGAACAATGTCCGCGTCGTCGAGAAATCCCCCGAAGTGAAGTCCACACGTACGACGATTCCGTTCGTCAAGAACCACAACGCCAACTATGCCGATATGTTTACGTTCCTGGGTGAGGAGTGGAAATACCGTGCAGGCTGGATATTCTTTGTGCTGCTCACGGTATTCGTTGTGGCAGCAGTAAGCAACGGAGCAAATCTGAACGACGGCATGGACGGCATGTGTGCCGGCAATAGTGCGATCATCGGCATTGCGCTCATTGTGCTGGCGTACGTGTCGGGTAACACAATGCTGGCGGATTACTTCGACGTCATGTATATCCCGGGCTCAGAAGAGTTGGTAGTGTTCCTCGGCGCGTTCGTCGGGGCGCTGGTCGGCTTCCTCTGGTTCAACGGTTTCCCGGCTCAGGTGTTCATGGGCGACACGGGCAGTCTGACTATCGGCGGTATCATTGGCGTTTGTGCGGTGATCATCCACAAGGAGCTGCTTGTGCCAATTCTGTGCGGCGTGTTCCTCATGGAGAGTGTGAGCGTGATCCTGCAAACGCAGGTGTATAAGTTCAGCAAGAAGAGAGGTCAACGTGTGCGTGTATTCAAACGTGCGCCGCTGCACGACCATTTCCGCACGTCCGTCGAACAGGTGCTGAAGAACGACCCGACCTGTCGTATCCTCTGCAAAGGGCAGAAGAACCTTCACCACGAGACGAAGATCGTCGTGCGCTTCTGCATCGTGACTTTGCTGCTGGCTGCATTTACGATTCTGACATTGAAGATTCGATAATATGAAACGAATGGTTGTATTAGGTGCAGGCGAGAGCGGCGTGGGTGCTGCTATTCTTGCTAAGGTGAAGGGCTATGAGGTGTTTGTGAGCGACATGGGCGAGATCAAACCTCACTATGTAGCGCTGTTGGAGCAGCACGGTCTTCCTTACGAGAGCGGCAAGCACACGGCTGAGCTGATTCTCAATGCCGACGAGGTTGTCAAGTCGCCGGGAATACCCGACACAGCACCGATGGTCAAAGCCTTGATAGAGCAGGGAATACCGATCATCTCGGAGATAGAGTTCGCAGCACGCCATACGAACGCGAAGATGATCTGCATCACCGGCTCGAACGGCAAGACGACCACTACCTCGCTGATCTACGACATGTTGCGTCGTGCCGGGCTGGATGTCGGTTTGGCGGGGAATATAGGCAATTCGCTTGCGCTGCAAGTAGCGCAACAGGATCACCGCTACTACGTGATTGAACTCAGTTCGTTCCAGCTCGACAATATGTACGATTTCCGCGCAGACATAGCCATCCTGCTGAACATCACGCCCGATCATTTGGATCGTTACAACTTCGAGTTCCAGAACTACATCGACGCCAAGATGCGCATCACGCGCAACCAACGCCGGGAAGATGCGTTCGTGTTCTGGAGCGGTGATCCG
>CADBAZ010000015.1 GCA_902792835.1 uncultured Bacteroidales bacterium | reverse complement strand
AGGCGTGTACGCAGCAGGAACAAAGAACGACAGCGACTTCCAGGAAGCCTGCCGTCTGACGGCAGAGTTTGCCAAGAAAGAAGGTCGTCAACCCCGTATTATGATTGCCAAGATGGGTCAGGACGGTCATGACCGTGGTGCCAAGGTGGTAGCTACAGGCTACGCAGACTGCGGCTTTGACGTGGATATGGGACCGCTGTTCCAGACTCCGGAAGAGGCTGCCAAGCAGGCTGTGGAGAACGACGTTCACGCACTTGGCGTATCGTCGCTCGCAGCAGGTCACAAGACCTTGATCCCGCAAGTGATTGCCGAACTCAAGAAACTCGGTCGTGAGGATATTCTCGTTACCTGCGGCGGTGTAATCCCCGCTCAGGACTACGACTTCCTCTACAAAGCCGGCGTTGCCGCTATCTTTGGTCCGGGTACTCCGGTTGCCTATAGCGCCAAGGTGGTTATGCAACTGCTGATGCAAGAGTAATTCGTCTTGCAATATACTTTGGAAAAAAGCGTCTTTCGGGGCGCTTTTTTCGGCTTTTATAGGGGGATGCATTTTTTTTTGTAAAAAAATTTGCATATTTCAAAAATTTTTCGTACATTTGCATTCACAAATTGTGAAAGAAATGACGAGACACGAACAATTGATTGCTGCATTGCAGCATAATTTCGGTTTTGATAACTTCAAGGGCAACCAAGAGGCTATCATCAACAACGTAATGGATGGCAAAAATACCTTTGTGCTGATGCCTACCGGCAGCGGTAAGAGTCTTTGTTATCAGTTGCCGGCATTGATGATGGACGGAGTGGCGATCATTATATCGCCGCTGATTGCGCTAATGAAAAACCAAGTGGACGCTATCCGCAGCTACTATGACGAAGACAGCGTTGCGCACTTCATCAACTCATCGCTTTCCCGCCCGGAGATACACGCCGTGCATGAAGACATTATCCAAGGCAAGACGAAGTTGCTATATATGGCGCCGGAAGGTCTGCAAAAGCAAGAGAACGTGGAGCTGTTGCAAGGCGTAAAAGTCAGCTTCTACGCCATTGACGAGGCTCACTGTATATCCGAGTGGGGACATGATTTTCGTCCTGAGTACAGAAACATCCGTCCGTTGGTGGAAAAGATCGGCATCGCCCCGATCATCGCGCTTACTGCAACCGCTACACCAAAGGTGCAACAGGATATACAGAAGAACCTTCAGATCAACGATGCGGCAGTATTCAAGAGCTCATTCAACCGTCCGAACCTCTACTACGAGGTACGTCAGAAGACCGCTGAGGTCAACAAGGATCTTGTGCGCTTCATCAAGCAGATGGAGGGTAAGTCGGGTATAGTATATTGCATGGCGCGCAAAGAGGTAGAGTCGCTGGCGCAGATATTGCAAGTCAACAACATCTCTGCCCTGCCCTACCACGCAGGCATGGATGCAGCGGAAAGGAGCAAGAACCAAGATGCCTTCCTAATGGAGAAATGCCAGGTGATTGTTGCTACCATTGCGTTCGGAATGGGTATAGACAAACCTGACGTACGATTTGTTGTTCACTACGACGTGCCCAAGTCGTTGGAAGGCTACTATCAGGAGACGGGTCGTGCCGGTCGTGATGGTGGTGAAGGGCGTTGTATCTGTTTCTATTCGCCGAAGGATATTGACCGTCTGAGGAGTTTCCAACTTGACAAGAGTCGTCAGGACAACAACATGCAGGAGGCGGAGATTACCAACCAGTTGCTTGCCGAAACGCAACAATATATGGAATCCTCCACCTGCCGCCGCAGACTGCTGCTGCATTATTTCGGCGAGAAGTACCCGCACGAGAACTGCGGTTGCTGCGACAATTGCAACAAGATCTTCAAGCAATACGACGCCACAGAGCTCCTCGGCTTGGCAATCGAAACCGTTCAGGAATGCAACGAGCGCTTCAAACCCGAGCACATCGTGGATATCCTGCACGGCAACAAGACGCCTGATGTGCTCAGCTTCCAACACGACGAAATGGAGAACTTCGGCGTAGCCTCCGACGAGACGGAAGAGTTGCTGAACACGATCATGAAAGAGGCGATGATGCACGGTTTCCTTGAGAAAGATGCGTCGACCTACGGCAGCGTACATATCACGCCGCAAGGCAAGAAGTTCCTCCGCCGTCCTACTAAATTCGAGATACCCATTGAGGTGATTGACGAAGATGCCGAGGAGAACATCGAGCAAAACATGATCGGCTCATCAGCCGCCGACACCGAACTGTACAGCATCCTCAAGGATCTGCGCAAGAAAGTCGGCAAGCAACACGACGTGCCACCTTACGTCATATTCCAAGACCCGAGCCTCGAAGCGATGGCAACGTTCTATCCTATCACCCTCGAGGAGTTGCAGAATATCCCCGGTGTGGGTGCAGGCAAAGCCAAACGCTATGGCGATGAGTTCATCAAGGTCATCAAGGAGTACGTTGAGGAGAATGAGATCATTCGTCCTGAAGATCTGCGTGTTAAGACTGTAGCGCACAAATCCGCCCACAAGGTAGCCATCATCGAAGCCATTGACCGACGCATCGCTATTGACGACCTTGCGCTTCGCTTCGGCATGTCGATGGAGGAGATTGTCAAAGAGATTGAAGCCATTGTCTATTCCGGCACGAAACTGAACATTCGCTACTTCCTTGAGGAGGTGATCGACCCCGACTCCATCGAAGAGATCTTCGACTACTTCAAGCACGCCGAGAACGACAGCATCAAACTCGCCATGCAGGAATTGGGCGAAGACTACTATAGCGAGATTGAAGTGCGCCTTGTCCGCATTCAGTTCCACAGTGACCTTGGTAACTGATAATAATGAATAATTAATAGTAATATCTAATAATTTAATATATATATATATAATGAAAAAGTTAACATTATTTGCAGTAGCATGTTTGCTAATTGCGTGCGGCAGGGAGATTCCCACAGCGGAGCCAACCTCGTACAACACAATGACTATCAGCAAGAGCGACATTTCTATCCCGCTCAAGTACAGTGCTACCTTGAAAGGTACTGCCGACGTTACAATCAAGCCGCAGATTAGCGGTCAATTAATGGAAGTGTGCATCACGGAAGGTCAGCAAGTAAAGAAAGGCGACGTACTCTTCCGTATTGACAGCCGTGACAAGGAGTTGGAGTTGCAATCAGCAGAGGCTAACCTGCTGGCAGCGCAAGCCAAAGAGAACAGTGCGAAGCTGGAGTTCGAAAGTAACAAGAACCTCTTCGAGAAGGGTATCGTGAGCAGATATATGTTGGATGATGCCGAGAATTCTTACAAACAGGCAAAAGCATCTGTAGCACAATACAAAGCCACAGCTGACCGCGCACGCGTGAATTTAGGATATTGTACTATCACCGCTCCGGTGGATGGCGCGATAGGTTCGATTCCTGTATTTGCAGGTGACCAAGTGGACGCAAGCACTTACATGACAATGGTCAGCGGGAACGCGAAGATGTACGCCGAGTTCTCGGTAAGCGAATCGGTACTCGAAGAGCGCGCCAACGGCGAAGCAGATGGCACATTGGCTAATTTTCCGGATGTGACATTCCTGTTCAAAAGCGGCACAGAGTACGCCAAGAAAGGTCGTATCACCAGTATCACCGGTACGGTGGATCGTACAACGGGTGCACTGACCTGCAAAGCCACCTTCCCTAACCCCAACGGCGTGCTTTATTCGGGTATTCAGGGTACAGTGGTTATTCCGTTTGACGCAAAGCAAGTGATTGTTGTTCCGCAGAACGCTGTGGTTCGCCTGCAGAGCAAGTCGCTCGTATATAAGGTTGCCGCTGACAGCTGTGCGTACAGTGCGATTGTTCAGACCGTAGGTTTCGGCAGCAGCCGCGACCTCGTGGTAACGGAAGGTCTGGAGGTAGGCGAAGTCATCGTTACAGAGGGCGCTAACAACCTCGTAGAGGGACAACGAGTTCTCTTTTAATTAAAAATTCAAAATTAAGAATTAAAAATTAGGAATTTTTATGAAAGAGAACATATTCATCAAAAGAAACGTGATGGCGATCTCGATTGCGATTGTCATCATGCTGGTCGGATATATCTGCCTGAAGACCTTACCGGTGGAGCAGTATCCGAATATTGCACCGCCTACGGTAGAGGTAACGACCTCTTACTCGGGAGCGGACGCCAATACCTGTATGAAATCAGTGGTTCAACCACTCGAGGAGCAGATCAACGGTGTGGAGGACATGACCTACATGACAGCCAGTGCTTCATCGACGGGCGAAGTGACAATCATGGTTTATTTCAAGCAAGGCGCAGATCCCGACATGGCGACGGTTAACGTACAGAACCGTGTGCAGCAAGCGCAGGCCTTACTGCCCGCGGATGTGATTCAGGCAGGTATCACCGTCACGAAACGTCAGAATAGTATCTTGCAGATCTCCGGTCTCAAATCCACCGACGGAAAATACGATGCGGACTTTATATCGAACTATATCGACATCAATATCAAACCGCGCCTGTTACGCGTGACGGGTGTAGGAAACGTAACAAACTTAGGAAACACGTACGCGCTGCGTGTATGGCTCAAACCGGATCAGATGGCGCAGTATGGATTGGTGCCGGAAGACATATCTGCAGCGATCAGCGCGCAGAGTTTCGTAACCTCAACCGGTACACTCGGACAGCAATCCGAGAACGCGTACCAATACCCGATGGAGTACAAAGGTACGCTCAAGAGTATCGAGGAGTTTGAGAATATCGTCCTCCGTACGACGGACGGCAGTAACATCCTGTATCTGCGCGATGTGGCTACCATCGAGATCGGTGCCAAGATGTACACCATGACCTCCAAGGTGGACGGCAATCCCGGTGTCTTCTACCTCGTCAATCAATCGCCGGGAGCCAACGCTACGCTGGTGAACCAGAAGATTGACGAACTCTACAAACAGTTGCAACCTACCCTGCCTGCCGGCTTGGAGTTTGTTACGCTGCAGACGAGTAATGACTTCCTCTTCGCAGCCATCCATAACGTGGTCGAGACCCTCGTGATCGCGATTCTCTTGGTGATCCTGGTCGTTTATTTCTTCCTCCAAAACTGGAAAGCGACCCTCATCCCCTCTATCTCGATCATCGTCTCGCTGCTCGGTACCTTCGCGATAGTGAAGTTAGCAGGATTCTCCCTAAACATCCTCACACTCTTTGCTCTCGTACTCGCTATCGGTACTGTGGTCGATGACGCGATCGTCGTCGTCGAAGCCGTGATGGCGAAACTCGAAACGGGTCAGATGAAGGGCTCACCGAAAGACAAAGCCATCCAAGCTACGCGCGAGGCGATGAGCGAGGTATCGGTGGCCGTTATCTCGTGTACGCTGGTGTTCATGGCGGTGTTCATTCCCGTGACCTTCATGAGCGGTACATCGGGTACCTTCTTCACCCAGTTTGGTATCACCATCGCAGGCTCGGTGGGCTTATCCTGCGTTTGCGCGTTGATACTCTGCCCTGCACTCTGTGCGATACTGATGAGACCGAATGAAGAGACCGACGGTAAGAAATGGAAGGGTATCGACTACTATACCAAAATTGCGTACGAAGCAAGCTATAATGCCATCTTGGGTAAGTACCAGGGAGCGGTGCAGAAATTTCTGAAACGCCCGTGGTTGTCCTTTGCCTTATTAGGCGGTGCAGTCGTGCTGTTTGTGCTCTTTATGAAGATCATGCCTTCGGGCTTGGTGCCGCAAGAGGACCAAGGTGTTTTCATTTGTGAGGTGCGTATGCCCGAAGGATCGACCCTGCATGAGAACACCGAAATCATGAAGCAGGTGGAGGAGAAAGTGAAAGCCATTCCGGAGTTGGAGAGCTATGGTCTTTGTAGCGGATACGGTATGATCTCGTCTGCCGGATCGAGCTACGCTACGCTCATCATTCGTCTCAAAAACTGGGACGACCGTCCGGGCTTTGCGCACTATATCGACGTGATCATGGCGAAATTCTGGTATGACTGCCAAGACATCCACAATGCCGTGGTTATACCCTTCCAGATGCCGCAGATTCCGGGATACGGTAACTCGAGCGATATCGATCTGCAAGTCCAGGATAAGAGCGGCGGTGACATGAGTGATTTTGGCGATAAAACAAGTAAGTTCTTGGCGAAACTGCAAGAACGCAAAGAGATTGAGAGCGCCATGTCCACTTATTCGGAGCGTTTCCCGAAATTCAAAGTACACGTCGATCCTATCCAATGTGAGCGTGCCGGTACGTCCGCCAAGGCGGTGCTCAACACCTTGGGCTCGTACTGCGGTGGTTCATACGTGGGAAACTTCAACCAATTCAACAAAGTCTATCAGATCCTGGTCGGGGCAGCACCTGAGTACCGTCTCGATCCCTCCTCACTCAATAATATGTATATCAAGGTCAACGACGGTAAGATGGCACCCCTTTCGCAGTTCGTTAGACTGGAAGAGGAGGTAGGTGCTTCATCGGAAAACCACTTCAACCTCTATCAATCGATTTCGTGTGCCGTCACAGCAGCCAGCGGTTACTCCGAAGCGCAAGCGCACCAAGCGATCGCTGAGGTCTTCAAAGAGACGATGCCCAACTACTGCACCTTCGAGTACGGCTCCATGTCCCGTGAGGTGGAGGAGACGGCAAACAGCAATACCACCGTACTGATCTACTTGATCTGCGTCGTGCTGATTTACCTCATTCTCGGTTCGCTCTATAACAGTTGGCTCACCCCGTTTGCCGTCCTGCTGAGTGTACCCTTCGGTCTGATGGGATCCTTCCTCTTCTCGTGGGTAGGAAACAAGATCGGTCTGCCGGGTATGGAGAATAACATCTACCTCCAGACCGGTGTCATCATGCTGATCGGTCTCTTGGCGAAAACGGCGATCCTGATCACCGAGTTTGCCGCCGAACGGCGCAAACAAGGTCTATCGATCGTCGATGCCGCTTTCGAGGCTTGTAAGGAACGTCTGCGTCCGATCCTGATGACAGTCATCACGATGATTGTCGGTATGATTCCTTTGGTCATCGCAGGTGGTGCAGGAGCGAACGGAAACCGAGCTCTGGCACTCGGCGTTGTGGGCGGTATGAGTATAGGAACGCTGGCACTCGTCTTTGTCGTTCCCGCGTTCTTCATCGTCTTCCAGACTCTTGAAGAGAAAGTCAGCGGCAGCCCGGTAGTGGAAAGTGAAAAGTCGAACGTTGAAAGTGAAAAGGAGGAAGCGAAATGAAAAAGCTAAATATATCTAACAGGCGTAGCCGGTCTAACAGCGTAGCGGTCTTACTTCTAACAGCGCTTTGCGCGGTCTGCTTCAGCAGTTGCGGCGTGTATAAGAAATATCAGTCGCAGAACGAAGCCCCTGAGAACTTGTTTGGCGTGCAACAGTTGGACAGTATTGATCTGACTGCCGACAATCCCGCTGAAATCTCGTGGCGCGAGTTCTTTACCGACCCACTGCTTCAGGATCTCATCGATTCGGCATTGGTTCGTAACGGCGACATCAAGTCTGCACGTATCGCGCTAGAGCAGGCGCAGGCAGCATTGCGTGCCGCCAAACTCGCGTACCTACCCTCTCTGAGTCTTGCACCGCAAGGCGGCCTGTACGGATCGGTAGGTCAGAGCGGATCAGTCAGCGGCGCATCCTATACCTACAGCATTCCTCTGTCACTTGACTGGAATATTGGCATATCGAACTCCGTGACGGTGAACAAGCGCAAAGCGAATGCCGTCGTACTGCAAGCCGAAGCCTCGCGCGATGCTATGCAGGCGAACATCATCTCCACGGTAGCACAGGCGTATTACCAGTTGTTGCTGCTCGATGAGGAGTTGCGTATTCTGGTTCAGACCGACAGTTTGTGGGAAGAGTCGCTGGAAACAGAACGTGCCCTGTGGGAGAACGGAAAAGCCTACTCTACTGCCGTCAACCAGATGGAGTCGTCGAGCCTGAGCGTGAAGACGCAGATCATCGATGTCAAGCGCAGTATCCGCAGTGTGGAGAACAGCCTGTGCAAAATCCTTTGCGTTACTCCGCAGACAATCGAACGTAACGGCTGGATGCAGTACGATTTCCCGGAGCGTTTCGGCACTGGTGTTCCCGCTCAATTGCTCGAGAACCGCCCGGACATCAAGGTAGCTGACCATCAATTGGAAGAGGCGTTCTACAACACCGCTTCGGCTAAGGCTGCATTCTTCCCCTCGTTCAGTCTGTCAGGTTTGCTCGGTTGGACGAACAGCGGTCTTACCGTTACCGACCCTGCCGGTTTGCTCATGAAGATTGCCGCTACACTTACGCAGCCTATCTTCCAACAAGGCAAACTCAAGGCACAACTCAAGATCGCCCAACTCAGTCAGGAGGAGAAACTCGACAACTACGTTCAGACCGTCATCAATGCCGGTAACCAAGTCAACGAGTACCTTGCCGACTGCCAAACGGCAAAAGAGAAAGACGATCTGTATCGCCGTCAGTTAGCAGTACTGCACGACGCCTATACCGGTACGCACGAACTCATGAACAACGGTAAAGCCAGTTACATCGAGGTGCTCACCGCACAGGAGTCGCTGCTTTCCTCGCAACTCAACGCCGCAGAGAACATCTACAACGGCTCGATTGCCATCATCAACCTGTATATCGCCCTCGGTGGAGCAACCAAGTAAATTGCAGGGGCTTGAGAAAACAAAAGAAAGTGAGTTCGATTCGGACTCACTTTCTTTTTATAAGTTAGACAGGTCTTTGCGGATCTGGGCTTGGAGTTCGTCGAGTGAGGCAAAACGCTGCTCACCGCGGATACGTTCGATAAACTGCAAGGTCAGTGTCTGATTATACAAGTCGCCCTCAAAGCCCGGTATATGCACCTCAATCGTCTGATGCGTATTACCCACTGTCGGATTTGTACCGATGTTGACGAGTGCCAACTGACCGCTGATGGCTGATTGCTGATTGCTGATAGCAACCTTATACACTCCCGCTGCAGGAATAAGCTTATCCGTCGCAGGCATAATGTTCGCCGTAGGGAAACCTATCTGCCGCCCGATCATCCGCCCGTGCACTACTCTACCTGTCAGTTGATAGTCATAGCCTAACAGGCGGTTGGCTTCGGCTATATTGCCTTGTAGAAGGAAATTACGAATCTTCGTGGATGAAGGTCGCAGATCTGCGTCGCTGTATGGTTGTGCACGCAGAATCGTGATACCTACCTGCGCGGCGTAGGCGGCATATTGCTCGTCGCTCATCCTGCCATCTGAACCGAAGTGATGGTTGTAGCCCATTAGCAAGTGCCGCACTTTCCATCGGTCGGCGAGGTAATCCAAGAACTGCAAAGCGGTGAGTGGTTGTACTTCGGCAAAGTCGAAGAAATGTACGTCGCCAAAGTTGCCTAACAGTTGCTCACGCTCCTCAGTGGTGGTGAGCAGTGGCGGGCAATCATGTGTCAGCACACTGCGCGGGTGTTGCAGAAACGTGAAGATAAGCACTCGCTCATCCAATTGCTCCGCAAACCCGTGCAGTTGCTCAAACAAGTAGCGATGTCCCTTGTGTACACCGTCGAAGAATCCTATGGTAGCAATAGCCGGCATTAGAGCGACTTAGCTACCTCAACCTCCTCAAACGACTCGAGTATATCGCCTTCTTTCAGGTCGTCGTACGCTTTCAGGCTCAAGCCGCACTCCGTGTTAACACCGGCTTCCTTGATATCGTCCTTGATATGCTTGAGCGAAGCCAGTTCGGCTGTCTTGATAACGATACCGTCACGGATAACGCGCACTTTGTTGCCACGCTTGATCTTGCCTTCACGCACAATACATCCGGCAATCGTGCCCACCTTGGATATGTGGAAGGTCTGCAGCACTTCCACGGTAGCGGTAACCTCTTCCTTTATCTCGGGCGAGAGCATACCTTCCATTGCCGCCTTGACTTCCTCGATAGCGTCGTAGATGATCGAGTACGTACGGATATCCACTTCCTCTTGCTCCGCCATCTTCTTGGCTGTACCCGTAGGACGGACATTGAAGCCGATGATGATAGCGTCGGAAGCTGCTGCCAGCATGACGTCGCTGTCGCTGATAGCACCTACGGCTTTGTGGATGACATTGACCTGAATATTCTCCGTCGAGAGCTTGATCATCGAGTCTGCCAATGCCTCCGCCGAACCATCCACATCGGTCTTGATGATCAGGTTCAGTTCCTTGAAGTCACCGATAGCCAGACGACGACCGATCTCTTCCAAGCCGACGTGTTTCTTGGTGCGAATAGACTGCTCGCGTTGCAGCTGCTCACGCTTCGATGCTATATCTTTTGCCTCTTGCTCGGTCGGCAATACGTTGAATTCGTCACCAGCCTGCGGTGCGCCGTTAAGTCCGAGAACTACAGCCGGCTCACCGGGCTTGGCAGCCTGAATACGCTGACCACGTTCGTTGAACATCGCCTTAACTTTGCCATGGAACGTACCTGCAAGGAGTACGTCGCCTATATGCAGCGTACCATCGGAAACGAGCACCGTGGCTACATAACCGCGTCCCTTATCCAGCGAGGACTCGATGATTGAGCCTTTCGCACGACGCTTGGGGTTGGCCTTCAGATCCAACAATTCGGCTTCGAGCAGCACTTTGTCGAGCAACTCGTGCACGCCTGTACCTTTCTTGGCAGAGATGTCTTGCGACTGATACTTTCCGCCCCAATCCTCGACCAGCAGGTTCATGTTCGCCAGTTCCTCTTTGATCTTGTCGGGGTTAGCACCGGGTTTGTCGCACTTGTTGATAGCAAATACCATCGGCACACCGGCAGCTTGTGCGTGGCTGATAGCCTCGCGTGTCTGCGGCATCACACCGTCGTCGGCAGCTACGATGATGATAGCTATATCCGTCACCTGTGCACCACGTGCACGCATGGCGGTGAACGCCTCATGACCCGGGGTATCGAGGAAGGTGATGTGCTTGCCTGATTCGCTGAGCTTGACGTTGTACGCACCGATATGCTGCGTTATACCGCCCGCCTCACCGGCAATCACGTTCGTGTTACGGATATGGTCGAGCAACGAGGTCTTACCGTGGTCAACGTGACCCATTACGGTTACGATCGGTGCACGAGGCTCCATATCTTCGTCGTTGTAGGCCTCTTCTTCCTCGGCAATCTTCTCGGCAACCTTCGCGCTCACGTACTCCGTCTGGAATCCGAACTCTTCGGCAACGATATTGATCGTTTCGGCATCCAGACGCTGGTTGATGCTGACCATCATACCGAGCGACATGCACGTACCGATGATCTTCGTTACGGGCACGTTCATCATCACGGCGAGGTCATTAGCCGTCACGAACTCGGTGAGTTTCAACACCTTGCTCTGTGCCTGCTCTTGTACGCGCTCGGCAGCAGCTTTCTCACGCTCTTGCTCACGGCGTTCACGTTTGTGCTTCGAGGTGGCTGTCTTGCCCTTGTTGCCTTGCAGACGTGCTATCGTTTCCTTGATCTGGCGCTGTACCTCCTCGTCGTCAACCTCTACGCGCACACCTTTCTTCTTAGAAGAAGATTTGCTCTTCTGGTTCTTGACGTCGTTGACATCCACCTTGTTCTGCTTAATGCGCTCGCGTTTGCGTTTCTCGCCTCCGCCGCCTTGCTGTGCACGACGTTGCTGCTCACGCTCCTCGCGTTCTTTCTTCTTCTCCTCCTTCGTCTTCTGACGCGGATGGGTAGCCTGATTAAGCGTGTCGAGGTCGATCTTCCCGACTACCTTCGGCTGTTTTTTCAGCACGGGTTTGCCCAGCGTGAAGATCTCCGTCTTCTTCTTTTTCGGCTCTTCGGCTTCTGACGGTTGCTCGCTGACGGCTGACGGCTGATCGCTGACCGCTGATTGCTTTTTAGCAGCCTCAGCAGCAGCCTGTGCGGCAAGTTCCGCCTCACGGCGTGCCTGCTCCTCGGCTTCACGTTCAGCAGCCAGACGTGCCGCTTCCTCGGCAGCCTTACGGGCAGCTTCGGCAGCACGCTCTGCTTCTTCCTGAGCTTTCTTGGCAGCTTCCTCCGCGGCTTTCTTGGCGGCGGCAGCAGCTTCTTCGGCAGCTTTCTTCGCAGCCTCCGCAGCTTTTCTGTCCGCCTCCTCTTGCGCAGAGTCCAGAGTGAGCACTTTCTGGATATCGCGCTCCTGACGCTGTTGCTGCTGACGCTCGGCTTCCATCTTTAGCGCCATATCTTTGTTGAACTCCTTGGCAAGTTTCATATACACATCATCCTCGATGCGCAAGTTCGGGTCGGTGTTGATCTCCATCCCCTGTTTAGCCAAGAATTCAACGGCAGTCGCCATGCCGATATTCAGTTCCTTACACGCTTTTATCAGTTTTATTGCCATAAATCATTTATTAAGTTTAGTGTTTAGAGTTTAGTGTTTAGTGTAGTTGAAAAGTTTAGAGTTTATAGTTAACTTTCAACTTCTAACTCATAACTTCTCTCAACGCTCAACACTCAACTTATTGCTCGTCGTCTGCAAACTCTGCTTCGAGAATACGGATTACATCCTCAATCGTCTCTTCCTCGAGGTCGGTGCGCTTGATCAGTTCGTCCTTGTTAACAGCCAGAACAGCCTTGGCTGTATCCAAGCCTGCAGCTTTCAGGGTGTCGATTACCCACTGATCGATCTCGTCGTTGAACTCGTCCAGATAGATATCTTCGATATCCTCGCCCTCCATCTCACGGTAAACTTCGATCTCGTAACCGGTCAGCATGCTGGCGAGCTTGATGTTGTAGCCACCCTTACCGATAGCCAGACTAACCTCTTCGCTCTTCAGGTAAACCTCGGCTTTCTTCTCTTCCTCGTTGATGGTCATCGAGGAGATCTTTGCCGGCGAGAGAGCACGCTGGATATACAGGTTGATGTTCGAGCTGTAGTTGATTACGTCGATGTTCTCGTTGCGCAACTCGCGTACGATGCCGTGGATACGTGCACCTTTTATACCTACGCACGCGCCTACAGGATCAATGCGGTCATCAAAACTCTGTACAGCCACCTTCGCACGCTCACCCGGGATACGGGCGATGTTCTTGATGCCGATCAAGCCGTCATGTACCTCGGGCACCTCTTGCTCAAACAGTCGCTGCAAGAACAGCGGGCTCGTACGGCTCAGGATGATCTTCGGGTTCTGGTTCTTGTTATCCACCTGAACAACCACGGCGCGTACGGTATCGCCCTTGCGGTAGAAGTCCGTCGGGATCTGGTTCTGTTTGGGGAGATACAACTCGTTGTTCTCCTCGTCAAGCAGCAGCATCTCTTTCTTCCACACCTGGTAGAGTTCGCCGGAAACGATCTGTCCGAGTTTCTCGCTGTAACGCATATACAGGTCTTCTTTCTTGAGGTCAAGAATCTTCGTGGCGAGCGTCTGACGCAGGTTCAGAATCATTCGGCGACCGAATACGCTAAAGTCCACGCGATCCGTAACTTCCTCGCCTACCTCGGCTTCGTCGTCGAGCTTGAGCGCGTCGCTCAGGGCGATCTGGGTATTCTCGTTGGCTACATCGTCGTCCTCCATAACGAGGCGGTTACGATACACCTCCAAGTCACCCTTGTCGGGGTTAATAATCACGTCGTAGTTAGCGTCCGTGCCGTACATCTTAGCGATCACGCTGCGGAACGACTCCTCCAACACATTGATCAGCGTTTGCTTGTCAATGTTCTTGAACTCTTTGAAGTCCTTAAAAATCTCAATCAAATTGATTGAATCGGTTTTCTTTGTTGCCATTGTATGTTGTTGTTATTATTTTCTTAGTCGAAAGACCGTTCTCTACGTTCACTCAAAGACAAAAGACAAAAGCCTAATCAGTCTTTGAGCGTAGCGGTCTTTGAACGCAGTGGTCTTTTTTCTTTGAGCGTCAGTGGTCTAAAACTTGAGATCGTACTTGCAGTACTTCACCTCGTCGTAACGCCATGTGTGCATCACGATCTGCGTCTGTTTGCGCTTCTTGCCTTCCACAGCTACTTTCTCCTCCACATCCACGCTGAACGTCTCTTCATCCACACTCACCAGTTGCCCGTGATACTTTTCATTTTGCATTTTGCATTTTGCATTTTGCGTTTCCACCATCACTTCCACATTGTGCCCGAGGTGCTTGTTGTATTGCATCTTTGTCTTAAACGGGTCAACGAGGCTCACGCTGCCTACTTCCAGAGCATAATCCGGCTCGCCGACGCTCTCAAGGAACTCCACAATCTGCCTGTTCAGTTCTGCGCAGAAGTCCACATCTGTCCCTTCCAACTTATCCACTTCCACAAGGATATTGTTATCCGGACGGATAGCGAGGGTTATCAACTCATATCCTGTTCCCTGCAGCAGCTCTTCGATCTTACTACGTAAATCCTTTTCACTCGTGTGCATCATTTTGCATTTTCATTTTGCATTATTTAAAGCGATGAGGAGTCTTATGCAGACCCCTCATTCATTTCGCGTACAAAGATAATAAATATTTTGCATATATGCAAGCGTTTGTGCATTTTTTTTACAAATACCTGCATTTTTCGGCATTTATGTCACTCACACACGCCATTTCGGCACTAAAACTCACTCGCTGTCTGACCGGCGCAGTTCGTCCGTCATGCACACAAACCGCTTTCTGACGGCTTCACTTTTTTTCTTCGGCAACGATTTGCGGAGCGTATCATGCTCACTCTCTATCAACACTCCTACTATGTCGTACGTGCGCAGCAGTTCGATCTCTTTGACGCTAAACGGATAGTAATCGCTCCTACGGGATGCGTGACAGGAATACGCGCGTCGCCAACTGCCTATACTTTTCGGAGCGTGCAATTTGCGCGCACGCATCACGATCGAGTCGCCGTTGCTTAAGGTGAGCACAAGGCGGTTACCGGGAACGATGGAATCTGTTTGGAGCATATACGTCGAGAAGTACATCTCCATTGTCAGTTGGCAGTTCAAACTTCCGTCGGCATTACGTTTACCTGCCCAATGCGAGTTAATGATCTCACAGCCTTGATCGCATTCCTTATATATAATCGGATTGCAATACATGTTGGCATTATCGCTTACCAGCACGTAGGAGTTAACCGTGCCGAGCTTCGTCATCTCCGGTTTGGATGCCGTTCGCGTTGTATCCCACAACCACATGGGGTAAGTGCACAGGCACAAAACGATAATAATCACACAGCCTATGATCTTCCACTTGTTCACTTTGGTTTTGTCATTGCTTTCGTCGTTAATCATGGGTAATCAAATGATAAATTAGTAGATTATGTTCGTTGGGTGTATTTACCGTTTCCGCAATTTCCGCATTGATTGCATTCCGACTGCAAAATTACAAAAAAAATCCCACATTTGCAAATGTTTCCATCAAAAAAAGTAAGCAGAAATCAAAAATGTGCTCCTCGGGGCACTTTTTTTGTCAAAATATTTGCATAATTCAAAAAAAAGTTGTATCTTTGCAGCCGGAAACGTTAAAAATCCGACAAGAATTCAACGCAGAAACGTGAAATACACACATTCATGGCAAGAAACGTGAAATTTGTGGAATTTCTATCACACGGAAACGTGAAATCCATAATGCCTATGAGACGGAAGATATATGACCAATTAGTTGAGTGGAAGAAATCATCCAAAGGCAAAAGTGCCCTACTAATCGAGGGCGCGCGCCGTATCGGTAAGAGTTACATCGTTGAGGAGTTCGCTCGCAACGAGTACGAGAGTTACATCCTGATCGACTTTAACCATGTGCCCAGAGAGGTACTTGCGCTTTTTGAGAACTACTCCACGCGCCTCGACATGCTGTTTCAGATGTTGTCGCTACATTTCAATGTGGGACTCAAACCCCGCAAATCGCTTATTATCTTCGACGAAGTGCAGCAATATCCTCCCGCCCGCGCGCTAATTAAATATCTCGTACAAGACGGTCGGTACGACTACATCGAGACTGGGTCGCTCATCAGCATCCACAAGAATGTCAAGGGTATTGTTATTCCTTCGGAAGAAAGGAAACTACCAATGTACCCTATGGACTTCGAGGAGTTCCTTTGGGCAATGGGCAATGAGATGCTGATGCCGTTTATCCGCGATTGTTATGAGCAGAAGAAACCGCTTGGACCGATACATCGTAAAGCGATGGAGCTATTCCGTCTGTATATGCTGTTAGGCGGCATGCCACAAGTGCTCCAGACCTATATTGATACCAAGGATTTCCGTCAAACGGAAACGGTGAAGCAAAACATCCTTGCTCTCTATCGCGACGATATCCACAAGTACGCTACCGGCGCGGAGGCCAAGGCTGCAGCGGTGTTCGAAGCCATCCCGTCGCAGTTGCAAAAACATGGCACACGCTTCCGCTTAGCCGATCTTAACGAGAACGCACGGTATGTTAACTACGAAAGTTCATTCTTCTGGCTGCGTGATTCGCGTATTGTCAATATTTGTTACAATACTTTCGCTCCCAATATTGGTCTCGGAATGAACACTGAACGTACGACGCTCAAGTGTTATATGGCGGACACGGGACTGCTGCTCAGCCTCGCCTTCGACGAGCAAGGGCAAATGCCGGCAGAGGTTTACGAACGGATCTTGCACGGCAAATTGGAAGTGAATCTCGGCTACGTCATGGAGAACATCGTTGCGCAGATGTTAGTTGCAGCAGGGCGCAAGTTGTACTATTTTTACCAGTACGATGATGTGAATGCTGCCAATACGATGGAGATTGACTTCATTATCAGCAAAAACACCGTCACGTCACGCAAAAACATCTGTCCTGTTGAAGTCAAATCGACCACGCATTACTCCTTGTCCTCGCTTAACAAATGCTTGGACAAGTTTAGCCGCTACGTGACCAATCCTATCGTTCTCCACACCAAGGATGTAGAGATCAAGGACGGCATTACTTACATGCCATTGTATATGACCCCCTTATTGTAATTAAGCCGCTAAGCGGTTAAATCGTTAAGCGGTTAAACGGTTAAATCGGTAAATTCTCAA
The DNA here is from genome assembly GCA_902792835.1 of uncultured Bacteroidales bacterium. Lineage (GTDB taxonomy): Bacteria > Bacteroidota > Bacteroidia > Bacteroidales > Paludibacteraceae > Colicola. The sequence goes on along the minus strand of CADBAZ010000015.1, from coordinate 5,005 downwards.
AAAAGTGCTCCTCATGGGCACTTTTTTTGTCAAAATATTTGCATAATTCAAAAAAAGTTGTATCTTTGCACGCAGAACTCGGGGTGAAAAGGTGTGAGGTTGTTAAAAAACTCGGGGTGAAAAGGTGTGAGATTGTTAAAAAACTCGGGGTGAAAAGGTGCGCAGTTGCCAAAATTGCCATAAAATAAGACGTTATGTATAGACGGAAAATCGAAATGGAGCATTACTGACGATTCCATTCTATATGGCATTCCTGCTGACGGAAATGTAACGAACTTGCATCATTCAGAAAAAAAAGTGCCATCTTCTTATGTGTTCAGGGAGTAGTGTATGCCTTGAATTAATAGGATACAATTGCTTCCATTTTTTGCTTCTCAACCAAGAACCGTATAGCCTTGGGAATTTTTTGAAACCAAAAACGCGGCGGTACGCTCTATTCCAAAATCAAGGCAAGGATTGCTCCCTGCCTTGATTTTGAACGGATGGTATCGCGGATGAGTCCGCTAAGTTGCCTTCATTTCACCATGTGCGTGGTGGTTTATTTTTGGCCACAAAGGCACAAAAAACAATCTATATGGCCAAAAATGATTCACTACACGAATAATTCTTTAAGGGTTATATTGTTGAATATATGCTGATTGTAATACTCGTTCCGTTTTGCTGAGCCATCCGTAACGAGCACAGCTACAATACTCTTTTTACGATATGCCGCCGATAACACATTCATGCGTTTCTGAAGCTTTTCAGCCTCTGTTTTCGTTAGGGCATAAGCGCTTCTGGTGTACTTCATCTCGCAGATATTGATGATATCATCTGCTCTATCAATTACCATATCCAATTGCGCAGATGAGGTTTGTAGCGCATAGGTCTTGGTTCCAACTCCTGAGATACCCAAAGCATGATGAATCTGATGGATATGTGCAAAACACAACCGTTCAAAACTCAGCCCAAGCCAAGTGTTGTACTTACTTGATGTCTGCAGATGCATCCACATATTACTATCGAATGTAGCTTTCTCGCCGCCGAATTGCAGGTAGAAGAGCGTAAAGAAATCCACCAATTGGTATATATGCGTTCGCCCACTTATTGGCAGGTACTTGCGTATAAATCCACATTGTTCCAACTCTTCCAAGCGACGCGTAAAACCACCACCTGTCTCTATCTTGAGCGATTCTGTTAATTCCGAGCGCGTATAACCGCTTTTCTTTTTGCTCAGTTGTGTGATGATCTTGACATATTCGTCTGCTTTCTTGAACAAGGATGAATACAGATTATCAAACTCATCGGCCAGCAAAGCGGAGTCATCAAAGAATAGCCGATCCACGTTCTGAGCCAGACTAAGCGACTTGTCCAGCAAGTGTAGGTAGTACGGGATACCACCGAGAATCATGTAGCAGTTGGCTATCATCTCATCCGTCCAGCGGAAACCTTGGCTTTGTAGATAGGCTTTCGTATCTTTCAGCGCGAATGGCATCAGATGTAATTTGCATGTCAGCCGGTTGTGTAACCCACCTTTGTCATTAATCACATGCTTCACCATCCACGAAGCAGCACTTCCGCAGATGATAAACAACAGATTGGATTGCATCATCGCCCAACCGTTCCAAAACAAGTCTAAAGCCTGCTTGAACTCGCATTTCTGCGTATCCATCCATGGTACTTCATCCAGGAACACCACTTTGCGACGCTGGCGAGAACGAGAGATGACGGCCTTCATGGCATCAAAGGCTTCAAACCAGTCCTTGGGCTGTACCGTCTGACCACCATACTCAGAGAGCATCTTACCAAAGTTCGTCAACTGCTGTTTGCGTGTTCCTTTGGCTAAACCTGTGCAGTAGAACGTGAACCTGTCATCGAAGAAACTGCGTACCAAAAAGGTCTTTCCCACACGACGCCTGCCATATAGCACAACAAACTCCGCTTGTGATGACTCTTTCAGTCGGACCAACTCCTTCTGTTCTTTTTCTCTTCCAATGAGTTGCATAAAAATAGAGATTTTTTATTTTTGGCCACAAAGGTACAAAAAATAATCTATATGGCCAAAAATAAACTCATATTTATGCATTTTTTGAGCGATTGACGTTAAAAATTGCAAGTTTACATTATAAAGGCAACCTAATCTGCAATCCATTTACACAATCAAGGCAAGGATTGCTCCCTGCCTTGATTTTGGATAGTTTTGTCAAGCGATTATGAACTCGCACATGAAAATCGCGAGCACAGAACACTTATTTTACCTCTACGCCTTGGATAGTGTAAGTCTTGCCGTCGCGGAGGATGAGAACCTCGCCGTTGTGGAGGATCTTGGTTATTTTCTGCTCAACAGCCGTGTTGCCGATTCCTGTAGGAACACCTTCACTTGTCGTAGTGAAGCTGCCGGAATAGGTTGCAATCGGTTGCTCATTGGCATCTTTTGCCGTTACGTTATAGCCGTATTGCGTGTTGCTATTCAGACCGGTTACGGTGAACTGCAAACCACTGGCGGTCATTATGGCAGCCGGAGCCATCGATTGTCCGTCGCGACCGGGCGCAAAGGCTATACCTGTCAGCTGGCCGTTGGCATTGAATGTGAGGCGGCAGAACACTACACCATCTTTCGTTATCTCAATGGTATAGGAGGCGGCTTCGTTACTTGTCGGCCAAGTAAGCGTTGCGGCATTGTCCTGCGGTTCTACCGTTACTTCGTTGGTGGTCACGGTTGCTTCTTCCGCTCCGATAGCGTAGGTGTAATAGAAATCACGCCAAACGGATGCATTCTTGTACATGTCTATCGAGTTCGGCAGAACGTACAAAATGCATTCAAACTTATCTACACCGTCAAAAGCCGTGCTGTAGGCATTCGTTGGTGTCGGGCGGTAGTTGAAGATCGTCTCGAGGTTCACGCAGTTATAGAAAGCTCTGTCATAAATGGTTTTCACAGACTCGCCGATGGTTACTTTCTTCAGCGTGCTTATACCTGCGAAAGCGTATTCGCCGATGGCGGTAACATTATTACCGATTACGAGTTCTTCCATTTCAGCAGGCGCTTCTGCGCCAAACTGCATATTTTCCGTAAACTCGCCGGCATTGCCGATAGTCAGTACTTTGGAGTTCGGGTCGTACGACCAAACCAAAGCCAAGTCTTTTCCGCACGTTCCCACACGGTCATACGCAAACTCTGCAGTGAAGGTTGTGTCTTGGGTAAGGCGGAAGATACGCGGGTTGTCTTTCAAACCGTCCGACCATTGAGTGAAATGATAGCCGTAATCGGGAACGGCTGTCAGCGTAACATAATCCAAATACTCCGCAGAACTGTTGCCGGAAATGTAGCCGTGCTCAGCATTCTTGGTGATGGTGTAAACATTCTTAGCAAATGTAGCTGTGAAAATGGAGTCACGTTCCACTACAATAGTACGTGTCGGATTCGTGTTGTAGTCTCCCCAATGTCCGTAGTAACAAATTCCATCCCACCAGTCATCGCAAATATATTCGCGGTCACTCCACTGAACAAAATGGTAACCGTAATTGGCGGTAGCTGAGATTTCTACCTCATCCAGATACAACGCCGATTTGCCTCCGGCAGTTGTGCCCCATTCGGGATTAGCGGATTCCGTTGAAATGGTGTAGGTGTTCTTCGCGAACTCGGCGGTAAGAGTTATATCCTGCGTCAGTTCGATTGTGCGTGGGTTATCGGTAACTCCATCTGACCATTTAACGAAGTGGTAACCATATTCCGGAGTTGCATTCAACGACATATCGTCACACATCGTTTGGGGATAAGTGACATTTCCATGTTCTGCATTTATGGTTATTGTATATGGAAGAGGCGCATATTTGACCTTGTCTTCAAATTCCCAACCCAACATTTGTTTGAATCTTACCATTTCTCCGCACGGCACATATATAGCAGTCAAACTTCTGCATTCTGCGAAAGCATACTCTCCAATGCTTGTGACGCTATTGCCTATCGTCACAGAGGTCAAACCGCAAGCATCGAAAGCCCCACGTCCAATGCTTGTGACGCTATTGGGAATCGTCACTGAGGTCAAACTTTCGCATCCAGAGAAAGCATACTCTCCAATGCTTGTGACGCTATTGGGTATCGTTACAGAAGTCAAACCGTTGCAACCATAGAAAGCATTATTTCCAATGCTTGTGACGCTATTGCCTATCGTCACAGAGGTCAAACCAGTGCAACCATAGAAAGCCTGATGTCCAATGCTTGTGACGCTATTGCCTATCGTCACAGAGGTCAAACTGCTGCATTCATAGAAAGTCCCTTCTCCAATGCTTGTGACGCTATTGGGAATTGTCACAGAGGTCAAACTGCTGCAAACACCGAAAGCCCAATCTCCAATGCTTGTGACGCTATTGGGAATCGTCACAGAGGTCAAACTGCTGCAACCACCGAAAGCCCACTCTCCAATGCTTGTGACACTATTACCAATCGTCACAGAGGTCAAACCGCTGCAATCACCGAAAGCATACTTTCCAATGCTTGTGACGCTATTGGGAATCGTCACAGAGGTCAAACTGCGGCAATAATAATCGAAAGCACTATTTCCAATACTTGTGACGCTATAGGTCTGTGTATTATAGGTAATACTTTCTGGAATAACAATACTGCCGGAATAATTGCCACCTGTCGTTACTTCTGCGGTCAACTCTGTTTCATTTAGATTGTAAGCAATTCCGTCAATAGTAACGGAAGCAAACATTGTTCCAATGCTTGCCACTATGGCAAACAGGAAAAGTAATAATTGTTTTTTCATAATTGTTAGAATTAACTTTCGCCTACTCTTTATGGGATTTTCGGCATTCTCCGTTATGTTTATTATTTTTTCTATATCTACATTATGCGTCTTTCGACCTTGTTTCGATGCATTATCGGGGGCTTATCGCATCCCATTGCACCTTATATATACTATGTATATATCTCGTGATTTTGAATGCCTAATCAGTATATACATAGAAAAAGCGGATCCTTGAAAGTGTTCTTATCTCGCTTCGCTTGAACGATTTTCTC
>CADBAZ010000014.1 GCA_902792835.1 uncultured Bacteroidales bacterium | reverse complement strand
GCACGATAGCGTTCTATGGTTTGAAGCAACTCGTTCATATTGTATTCTTTCGTTTTTCTATGTTTGCGCTTTCTCCTCGTAGTGGGGACTACTCGGGCGCTTCACTCGGAGTGCGTTCCGTAGCACTCCTTCATGATTTATCGTCTGAGACCTGACTATTCCGATACGCTCGCGTAGAGAAGCGCACAAAACACGATGCAAAGTTACGAAAAAATTATGATATTTGCAAATAATTCTAATAAAAACTATCAACTATTTGCAGTTTTATTTTGTATATCGTCAACCAGTGGGTGACGATTTACATGTTATCTCAACGATTCATATGGACATTTGTCTTCGGGAGGGATTTTGCTCCAGTTGAAGAGGGGAAGGAGTTGCTCCGGGGTAAGGGATTCACGGGTGGGTGTCAAACCCATTGTGTGGGCTAACAAGCCTATTATCTCCGGGGCAGTCATGTGTTGGCGCATAGCGCTGAGGGCGAGGGCGTGATCGCGCTTGCAGAGGCGTTGACCTGCCTCGTTGATAAGCAAAGGATGATGGCAGAACTGCGGCTCGGGGAAGCCAAACAGGCGGTAGAGATAGAGTTGCTGAGCGGCAGAGAGGAGCAAGTCACGACCGCGAACGATCTCCGTCACACCCATCTCGGCATCATCGACGACGACGGCTAACTGGTAGGCAAAGACGCCGTCCGAACGGCGGACGATAAAGTCGCCGCAATGCGTGGCGAGGTTGACGGATTGAGGACCATAAACGCGGTCATTGTACTGAATCTGCTCGTCGGGGACGATCAGCCGCGTTGCGGCTTTGTTAGTGTAAGGTGTAAGGTGTAAGGTGTATAAATTTTTAGGGCGGCAGGTGCCGGGATAAACGATGCGACCATCGGATTCGTGCGGTGCTTGGGCAGCAAGAATCTCGTTGCGGGTGCAAGTGCACGGATAAGTCAAGCCTTGCAATTTCTGCAAATACTGCTCATAGATTTCAGTACGGTGGGATTGCCAGACGACTTCGCCGTCCCACGTCAGACCAAGCCACTCGAGATCGCGCATGAGCCCGTCGGCATATTCGCGTCGGGAGCGTTGCGGGTCAAGGTCTTCGATACGCAGACGCCACAAGCCGCCTTGCTGCTTGGCGGAAAGCCAAGACAACAAAGCGGCAAGCACATTACCCAGATGCATCTCACCCGTAGGGCTCGGTGCAAATCGGCCTACTATACGGTTTGCTCGATGTTCCATACAAACGCACGCACACCGACTTCTTCGTTACGCATGTCGAGTTTCTTAATGGACTCCATGAGCACAGGCACTTTGTCGTCATCGACAATGGTGATGACGCAGGAGTTCATCTCCGGCCAAGCGTGCGTGCCACGACGCGGCTCACCGCCGTTCGTGCCACGACCCTGTACCTGCTCAAAGAACGTGAAGCCACGGATGCCAAGCACATCAAGCATATACTCCACTCGACCGGTGTTAGCCTGATTAAATACTATCATTACACTTTTCATAAGTATTCAGTTTTCAGTATTCAGTTTTCAGTTTTTTTGACTTTGATGTCCATAAAGATGAATTTCTTGCGGAGGGCTTCCTGTTTGTCGCGGTCGCCGTGACGAGACATTACGCCATAGAGTACGGGGACGATGAAGAGCGTGAGGAACGTACTGATCGTCAGACCACCGATAACCACTATACCCAGCGGTTGCCACATCTCCGCACCCTCACCTTCGGATACCGCCATTGGCACCATACCGAGGATCGTTGTAAAGGCGGTCATCAATACCGGACGAATACGACTGCGACCTGCCATCTGGATGGCTTGGTTAAGTTCATAGCCGCGCTCACGCAGCAGGTTGATGTAATCGACGAGCACGATACCGTTCTTGACCACAATACCGACGAGCAGCACAAGTCCCAAGGCGCCGATCATATCCAGCGAGCGATGCGTTACCCACAAGGCAAGGATCACTCCGGAGAGAGCAAACGGCACGGAGAACATAATGATTGCCGGCATGCGCAGACTCTCGAACTGCGACGCCATCACAATGTAAACCAACAGAATAATCAGTGCAGCCAACAGAATCATGTCGCGGAAGGTATCCTGTTGCGTCTCGAACGTTCCGCCTATATGCGTGGAGTAACCAACCGGCAGATCGAGCTCAGGCACAACCTGCGTTTCAATCTGTTGTGCGAGTTCGCCCAGCGAGACATTGTACGGCGTCACTTTGACGGTGACAATACGCTGACGCGACTTGCGCTCGATAGTAGGAGGCGCCCAATATTCGCCGATCTCGGCTACCTCGCTGAGTTTGACCACCTTGCCGGTAGGCGTGGGGATAGACATGTTCAGAATGTCGGAGATGGAGTTGCGATCCTCTTCCTCCAGACGTACGACGATGTCGTACTCCGAGCCGTCGTCCTTGAGATAGCCGCTGCTCATACCCGTCACGCGGTTGCGCAGGTAGGTGGAGATGGTAGCCGACGACAAGCCGAGACGCGAAGCTTTCTCCTTGTCCACAGTAACCTTGATGTCCGGGCGGTCATCCTCACGGCTGATATTCACGTCACGAGCACCAGGGAGTTGCGAACTCAGATAACGGGCTTTCTCCGCGAGTTGGCTGGTCTTGTCGAAATCGTAGCCGTAGATCTCCAGATCGACCGTATTGTTGCTGCCACCAGGGCCATTGGCAGCCACCTGGCACTGATACTCAATAATCTCCGGATAGCGCGCCAACTCCTGACGCAGGATCTCGGCAATCTCCCAGACAGTCTGTTCGCGCTCCCATTTCTTGGGCAGACGGATGGTCATCTGGATCTTGTTGTTCATCGTGGACGAGAACATTGCAGCAATCGTAGCGTCGTCGTTCGAACCGGCAGAAGTGTTGATAAGCTGAATGCACGGCACGAGCGTCACGAAGCGCGACTCCAACATGCGTGCGGTCTTCAGCGTCTCCTCGATACGTGTACCGCGCTGCAATTTGACAACGACTGACAGACGGCCGTTATCCTGTTCTTGCATGAAGTCCGTACCGATCTTGCCCATGAACACCGGCGTAAGCGATGCGCCGAAGGCTGCAAGCAGAATAAGCAGCGTGATGAACTTATGACGCAAGCACCAGCCCAGCGAACGAGCGTAGGCATCGTCGATGATATCCAACATACGCACGATGGTGCGGTCGTAGAAGGATTTCTTGTTTGCTTCATCGTCGATAAGATTACCATTCTCGTCCACGTGTACCTTCTTGGCTTTCAGCAGTTTGGAGCAGAGCATCGGGGTAAGTGAGATAGCCACCACCGTGGATGTACAGCAAACCACCGTAACGATCCAACCGAGTTCCTTGAACATGATACCTGCGAGGCCGGAAAGCATCGTTAGCGGCACGAACACAGCGACAAGCACGAGCGTGGTGGCAATAACCGAAACCCACACCTCGTTGGTAGCATAGATAGCCGCCTCATGCGGATCTTCACCACGTTCTACGTGACGGGTGATGTTCTCGAGCACCACAATCGCATCATCCACCACCATACCGATGGCAATGGTGAGCGAACACAGGGAGATGATATTGATAGACGAATCGGCAACGCCCAGATAGATAAACGCCACAATCAGGGCGATAGGGATAGTGATACCGATGATGATCGTTGCACGCCACTTACCGAGGAAGAACAGCACAACCAGCACGACGAACAACAGCGCGTACAACACCGACTCCTCCAGCGAGTTCACACTGTTCTGGATGTTGTCGGCGAAGTCGTAGATCTTGTCGATCTTTACGTCCGAGGGGAGTTGCTTCTGAATCTTTGCCAACTCTTTGCGTACATCGTGGCAGACCTTCACGGTGTTGGCACCGGTCTGCTTGGCGATGATCAGACGCACGGACTCGCGTCCGTCGGTCTTCTCGTCCAGGCTCAGATCCTTGATAGTATCCTTGACGGTGGCAATGTCGCGGATGAACACCTGCTGTCCTTGCGGGGTCATGGTAACCATCAGATTCTCAATCTCCGAGCTCTCGATGTACTCGCTTCGCACCTGCATCTGATACTGCTCCTGCGGCATCTTGACGGTACCTGAGGAGAGGTTGATGTTGTTCGCAGAAACGACTTGCCCGACTTGCTCGAGCGTCAGCCCGTAGGCATCGAGTTTCTCTTGGTCGATATTGACGTACACATACCGATCCGGCGCACCGGAGAGGGAGATGTTGCCTATACCATCGACTTGGTTGAGCTGCGGGATAACCTCGTCGTTGAGGATCTTGTCGAGTCCGGCGTAGGTCTCGTCAGCCGTGATCGAATACTGCGCCACAGGCATGGAACTTGTGGAGAGTTTGAAGATCATCGGCGTGCCGCAGTTGTCCGGCAGGTTGTTCTTGGTCATATCGACGAACGAACGGACGTCGTTCACCGCCTCGTCCATGTTACTGCCCCACTCCAGCTCCAGCACAACCATCGACAGGTTGTCCTTGGATTGCGAGGTGATGTGCTTGAGGTGGTCAACGGAGGTCAAGGCGTTCTCCATGATCTTCGTCACGTTCGTCTCCATTTCGGAGGCAGACGCACCCGGATAGGTCGTCATCACCGTGATGTATGGAGGATCCATCTCCGGGAACTGGTCGATAGGCAATCTCAGGAACGAGAATATACCTATCACGATCACCGCTACGAATATCAACGCAGTGGTAACCGGTTTTTGTATCGCTGTTTTATATATAGCCATAAATTATTTCGATAAATCGATTTATCGATATTTCGATATTTCGAGAATTATTCTACTACATTGATCTTTACGCCGTCCACGAGTTTATGTTGACCGGTGGTAACCATCTCCACGCCGGCAGTGATTTCCGGCGAGATGATCTCTATATCCTGGTCAAAGCGCTGCCCGAGTGTGACAGCCACACGTTTGGCTCTGCCGTTGTCGTTGATGAACACGTAGCGGTCGTTGGCGCCAACGAGTTTCTCTACGCTCTGATACGGAGCCACGATGGCTTTGGCTTTACCCAGACCGATAGTTGTCGTTACGTACATACCCGGACGCAGCAGGTTCTTCTGGTTCGGGATACAGATCTTGACTTGGAACGTGTGGCTCGAGGCATCAATCGTCGGATAGATAATCTCCACCGTAGCGGGGAAGGTCTGCTCGGGATAGATCTCGGAGCTGAGCGTGAGTTTCATGCCTTCCTTGAACTTGGGGAAGTACATCTCGGGGATAGCTACGAGTGCTTTGAGCTTGTCAATCTGCGTCAAGACAAGAATAGGCTGACCGCTGTACAACTCACCGTCCTCGTAGTTCTTGGCGGATATAACACCGCTAAACGGCGCCTTGACGTAGGTGTTGGTCTGGAGGAAATCCAACTGCTCCTTGGTCGAGTTATACTGCGTCGTGATCTGGTCGTATTGCTGCTGCGTAGCCGAGCCGGTTTTGAGCAATTGCTCAATACGGTTCTTCTCTATCTCAAGGTTAGCCAGACTGATCTTGGTTGTCTTGTACTGCGTCTGATCCATGCGCACGAGGTCATGCCCCGCATTCACCTTATCGCCTACCTCGCAGAATATACGCTCAATCTTGCCGGTCAGCGAGGGAGCCACGTTCTGCGTCAGGTAACCCTGCAGGTTCGTCGATACATTGATCACACGCTCAATCTCGCGCGGCTGGAGCACGGTGGTACGCACCTGCTCTACTCGCTCCTCTTCCTGAGCGACGGTCTGTTCTGTCTGTTTGCTGCAGCCGATAAGCATCATGGCTGCCAAGGAATATACGAATATCTTTTTCATTGTGGTAATTAATTATTCAAGAATTTTTCCAGTTCAACTTGTGCGTTCACGAGGCTGAGGATAGCCTGCACGTACGTGCTCTGCGCACTGATAAGGTCATTGGAAGCGTTGGTTAGTTCCATATTTGACGCAGCACCCCATTGGTACTTGTTGGTCGTGGATGCAAACACGCGCTGCGTGACTTCAATGTTCTCTTTCTCGTTGATATACGTCTCGTAAGCGTTCGTGAGGTTGAAGCAGAGTTGGCTGTACTGAATAGCCAGATTATCCGTCGTTTCCGACAAGGTATTCTTCGCCTCTTCGTAGGCAATCTTCTTCTCGATCACACCGGCAGCGCGTTTGCCACTCGACCAAAGCGGCATTCTGACACTCACCTGTACTACGTTCGGTGGGGTCATACGCATACCGCCTTCGCCGTAATACTGCTGGTTGGTGTAGTTATACGCCAAACTGACCGTGGGGCCATACGCCCACCCTGCCATAGCAACATTGCGCTTTGCCAACTCGGTCTGCTTCTGCAAAAGCTGGTAGTTGAGGTTGTTCTCGATATTGAAGTTCTCGCCCAGCAGGTTCAGTACACGCTCCGGCGAAAGGATGGCGTCAAGATTCTCCGTCAGCACCAATTCTGTTTCCACCGGTACGTCGAGCAGCACCTTCAGGCTGTTGGTAGCCAACTCGATGTTACGCTTCTGCACGTTGATACTATTCTTTAAGGTATTCACGCGCACGCGAATCTGGTCGGCACTCGTCTGCTCAGCAGCTCCGGCATTCACGGCATTCTGGGTGATGGCTTCCAGTTCTTGGATGTTCATCAAACTGGAGTCCAGCAGGTTGGATATACTCTGCAACGCCAGCACACTCACATAACTGCTCATCACGCTGCCACGAAGTTCGCTCTCGGATTTCTCCAAGGAGATCTTTTTCATATCGATGGCGATGTTGTTGAGCAGTGCGCCTACTACGCCTTGACCGTTGATTCCTACCGACGCCGTCAGACCCAGCGCACCTTGGTTAGGCATATTAATATTGAACTCGCCCATGGCTGTTGACATCGTTGCGCTGTAACCGAGGTAGTTGCTGTAGCTATAACTTCCGTCCACCTGCGGCAACATAGCAGCTATAGTCTGCCAACGCTGTGCATAGGCTTCCTGTACAGCGAGCGAAGCGTTCTTCAGGCTGCGGTTCTGCGCTGTGGCATAGTTCTGTGCGTCTTGAAGCGACAGTTCCAACACAGCCGGCACGTCTTTGCGCGCCTCGCTGCTCTTTGTTGCCGCCAGCACATGATCTTCGGCCTGCATGTTCATCCCGAACATCAAGCCAAGAAGAGTTATTACCAGTAATTTCTTCATATATATGATAGTATTGTTTTCTTGTATCAATTATTGCTTTTTGCTTTCAGCAATGCTTCGTATTTATTCAGTCCCTCTTCGGTGAACATTCCCCGTAGCATAACATCCACGGCAAAATCTCCGAGTCGCTTGAATGACACACCGTTGCCGTCATGTTTTATTTCATCCTGTATCACATCGGTGTGCAAACGAGCAAGCAGGTTGGCGGCAAGGTCATCGTCAATCGTTTGGCGAAACAATCCCTCTTGCTTTCCCTGCACAATCACTCGGCGCATGGCACGTTCGTGCAAGGCGAATATATCCTCGTAATACTTCTTCGCCATGGCGGGATAATACTTGTTCAGGTCATGAACGAATGGCAGCGATCGCCTCACGTCAGACATCGAAGACAACTGCTCCATCACACGCTCGATGGCGTTCCACAAGCTCTCGCACGAAGCAAAGAATTTTTCCATGCCGTGCTCCACTTTGGCGTAATGACTATCCAGTATAGCCTGGATCAAGTCATCCTTGGTCGCAAAATAAACGTAGAACGTCTTCTTCGACATCCCCAACTCATGGCAAATATCATCGATACTTACCGAGCGTATTCCCACGTCATGCATCTTTTGACGAGCGGCGAGAACAATCTTTTCACATATTTCGTTTGTTGTTTCCATTGTATGTCTTCAGGGCAAAACCCGTTTTTTGCTATGCAAACCACGTGCCAAAAAAGCAACGCACTTGGAAACCCTTGCAATTATTATAGTTTCCAAGTGCGTTTTGTATTCTTAACCTTGCAAACGGGCTATTGTCCGATGGATTCAAAGCCTTTGCCGAACACGCCGGATACATCAGCCTGACTGACGAACGCATTGGGGTCAATATCCCGCACTATACGCATGATTTGCTGTGCCTCGTGCCGGCGCGCCAGCACGCTGACCACATGCATCGGCTGCTTGCTGTACCAACCTGTGCCGTCAAGGATGGTTACACCACGATTGACCGTCTGGTTGATGGCGGTGGCAATCTCTGCATAATGATTCTGGGAGTAGATAAAGAACTGCACTGAACGCCTCAGGTGATTCATCATGGTATCGACCGAAAGCGTATATGAAACGGTCATACACAGTCCGTACAAAATGCGCCGGGTCTTGAAGTCGGCTATCTCTTGTGCAGTAATCCCGTCGTGCATAAACTGCTCGGGCAAGGGCAACATATACGATGAGGCTATGATAATCAGGTCGCAGATAATCATCACCCTACCCAGCGAAATGTCGCGATAATGATGCACAACCTTCGCCACTATATCCGTGCCGCCCGACGAACCATTGTTTGCCATCACCACGCCCAATGCCACGCCAAACGCTATACCTCCGACGATACAAGCTGCCACAGGATCGTCAATCAGCGGCGTAACGCGAATAGGGATAACACGATACCACAGAGCCAGCGTCAGCGTGCCGAACAAGGTGCGCACACAGAACCGCCAGTCAACCGTGAAATACGCTATCAGCAGCAACACAAGATTGAACACCAAACTCGTCAGCCATACGGGTATAGAGCCGCCGTACAAAGCAAACGTATCGGGAAACGCACCGCTCGTGGCATAATAGATGATAGCACATATACCCGTCAAACCGCCGGAAACGATATTGTGAGGCAGGATGATCCAGTTCACTATCATCGCCATGGGAAACATGGCAAAGAAGATGATCACGTACTCTATGATCGTCTTGATCGGGCTGGGCGCATAGTGCCCGCCGTATAATTGCTCGTGTAACGATACTTTGTCCATATTATCGTGAATCTCTCAACAGGTCAAATCCTTGTCCGAACACGCCGCGCACCTGCGACTGACTGACAAACGCATTGGGGTCGATGTCCCGCACGATGCGGAAGATCTTCGCACTGTCATGCTGACGGGCAATGGTGGTGATAACCTTATACTCCTCGCCGGAGAATCCTCCCTCGGCATTCAGATATGTCACGCCGCGGTGTACATCGTGCATCAGCGCATCGGCTATCTGCTTGTACTTCTTCGAGAAGATAAAGAACTGCACCGACTGCCGCATTCTGTTCATGATCCAGTCCACAGCCGTTGAGCTGATGAACGTGTAGCACAAACCGAACAGCACTTTTTCCAGGCTGCGTACCTCGGGCAGAAAATAACCGCACGAGATAGCCACTATATCGCATATCAGCAGCACACGCCCCATAGGCAGGTGTTGGTATTTGTTCACGATCATAGCCACGATATCCGTGCCGCCGGTTGAGCCGTTGTTCAGAAATACCAAGCCGAGCGCCGTACCGTTGAATATACCGCCTAACACCACCGCCATAAACGGGTCAGTGATGATCGGCACATCGAGCACAGGTATCACTTTCAGCCAGAACGTCAGCCAGAACACGCCGAACAGCGTGCGTAGTACATAGCGTTGACCTACCATGAAGTATGCAGCTATCAGCAGCAGTATATTCATCGTAGCCGACGATGCCCAGATAGGTATCATGCGGTGCGAAGCAAAGTACAGGATTTCGCAGTAGCCCGTCAAGCCGCCGCCGACGATAGCGTGAGGAACCAATATATGATTGACTACTATCGCGTACGGGATAGAGCACAAGGCAATCATAAAGTATTCCTTGAGCAGCAAGAAGGGTTTCGCTTTGTATATTTGTTCTAATTGTGATGGCATAGTAGTAATCAGCCATTCATGGCTGATGGCTTAATTAAATCGGGCTACGAGATTACGGTCACCGAATCCGTTATCGACCTTGGCGACGGGCACGAAGAACTTGTTCGCCGCTACGTCAGCTGTCGGGTAGATGGCTTTCGAGCGGGAATACGGATGATGCCATTCGTCGGCTACTGCCTCATACTCGGGGTGCGGAGCGTTGACCAGCACATTGTCCTTGGCATCGGCTGCGCCGCTCTCGACCTCGGCTATCTCCTGACGGATAGAGAGGAGTGCGCCGATAAATCGGTCGAGTTCAGCAAGTGACTCGGATTCCGTCGGCTCGACCATCAGCGTGCCGTGTACAGGGAACGAGAGGGTCGGTGCATGGTAGCCGTAGTCCATCAGTCGCTTGGCTATATCCGCCTCGGTGATGCCGCACGCATGGAACTGACGGCAGTCCAAAATTAGTTCGTGTCCGACTCTGCCATTAGTTCCCGTATAAACTATGCCGTAAGCGTCACGCAGTTTGGCTGCCATGTAGTTTGCCGAGAGAATGGCAGCGGCCGTCGCCTTGCGCAAGCCTTCGCCACCCATCATGCGGATATAACCGTAAGCGATGAGCGACATATTCGCGTTGCCGTAAGCGGCTGACGATACACGGTTGGCGTCCTCGGAAGGCAGGAAATCTTTGAGGCGCGCATTGCAGCACACTGCACCTGCTCCAGGCCCACCGCCGCCGTGAGGCGACGCAAAGGTCTTATGCAGATTCAGGTGGCAGACATCCGCACCGATGAACGCGGGGCAAGTGTAGCCGATCTGTGCATTCATGTTTGCGCCGTCCATATATACCAAGCCGCCGTTGTCGTGGATTGTTTGGCACATCTCACGAATAGCACTCTCGAAGATTCCGTGCGTTGACGGATACGTGATCATACAACCCGCCAGACGGTCTTTGTGCTCTTCGGCTTTGGCGCGCCACTCGGCGATGTCGGTGTTACCCAACTCATCGCACTTGACTACCACCGGCTCAAATCCTGCCTGCACACACGATGCGGGATTCGTGCCGTGCGCCGATGCAGGTATAAGCAGCACTTTACGTTCCGGTGCATGTTTGCTCAAATAGCCGCGGATGGTTACCAAACCCGTATATTCCCCTGCTGCGCCGGAAGTAGGCTGCAAGGTGCATGCCTCAAAGCCGGTGATCTGACAGAGCATTTCTTTCAACTCTTCCTCGATGGCTATGTAGCCTTCCACTTGCTCTTGCGGCGCAAGCGGATGCACAGCCAGGAATCCCGGGAACGTGATAGGAATCATTGCCGCTGCGGGATTGAGCTTCATTGTACACGAACCCAGCGGAATCATCGAGTGCGTCAACGAGATATCCTTGCGTGCCAAGCGGTGCATATAACGCATCATCTCCGTTTCCGTGTGGTATTTTCTAAACACCTCGGCTTGCAGGTAATCCGCCTCGCGCACACGGCTCTCGTCAATCGCCCACAGTCCCTCAAACGCGCTCTCATCCTCAACAGGCACACTCATTCCGCCCACTACTCCGGCGAAGAGTTCGGCAAGATCATTCATATCATCGGCTGTTACGGTTTCATCCAGCGACAGGCCTACCCATCCTTCATTGTCGTAATAGAGATTAATCTCCGCATCTTCGGCTGCCTGCTTCAACGTCTCTATGCTCACGCCCTCCGGCAGGTAGATCTTCAGTGTATCAAAGAACTCGTTGTTCTCCTGCGTGTAGCCGTAGGCTTGCAGCATCTCGCTCAGATAGACCGCCTTGCCATGTATCTGCTCGGCAATCTTGCGCAATCCTTCAGCGCCGTGATACTCTGCGTAGAACGCTACCATCATCGCACTCAGAGCCTCAGCCGTACAGATGTTCGATGTGGCTTTCTCGCGCTTGATATGTTGCTCGCGCGTCTGCAAAGCAAGGCGGTAAGCCGGGCGTTCGTACATGTCTTTGCTTAGACCGATGATTCGTCCGGGCAATTCGCGCTTGAACTCCTCGCGCGTTGCCATATATCCGGCTGTAGGCCCACCGAACCCCATCGGCAAGCCGAAGCGTTGGGCAGTGCCGCACACGATATCCGCATCCAGCGGCTTGAGCAGACAGAGTGCCATCAAGTCGGCAATCACAGCTACTTTCAATCCGGCAGCGTGGCAGTCGTCCACAAACAGCGTGTAGTCCTCTATCGCGCCGTCAGCATTGGGTAGTTGGATGATTGCGCCGAAGTATTCCTCGCTCGGTGTGAAGGCTGTATAATCCCCGATCACCAGTTCAATCTCTTGACCTAAGGCGCGCGTACGCATAACAGATAAGGTGTTCGGGAAGATCTTGCGATCCACAAACACTTTCTTTATGCCATCCTTGACCTGCTGGCGCGAGCGCAGATTGCGCATCATCGTCACCGCCTCAGCAGCAGCGGTTGCCTCGTCGAGCAGCGAGCAGTTAGCCAGCGGCAGACCTGTCAAATCGCTGATCACCGTCTGGAAAGCAAACAATGCCTCCAACCTACCCTGCGAGATCTCTGCCTGATACGGCGTATAGGATGTGTACCACACGGGGTTCTCCAGCACGTTACGTGTAATAACCGCCGGAGTCAGTGTTCCGTACCAGCCGCGACCGATATATGTTCGCCACAGCGCGTTTTCCTGTTGCAAAGCGTGCATCGAATCGAGGTGCTGCTGTTCGGTCATTGCCTCTATCTCGGGGCGTTTATCCTCCGGCAGCAATATATCCGCGGGCATCACCTGACGAATCAGTTCATCCTCGCTACCCACACCTATCACTTGCAACATCTGTTGCTTCTCGGCCTCCGAGAGACCAATGTGTCTTTCAACTAAATTGTTTTGCATGTTATATAACAATATCTATTTCCCGATTTCTGAATTTGTTTTAATGACTATTATCGGGTTTTGGAATTTTCTTGAGGTAATTTGGATTTTCCGGCGAGGGAGTTATGCGGGCATAATGACCGAGGCGAAAATTCAAAGGACCCAAGAAAAGCCAAAATCTATTACTTATCATGTTTTTTCTCGTATATCGCCTCCTCGACATTGATGATATAGTCACCCATCTTCTCAAACTCCGAGATCGTATCCATGTAGTTCACACCCGTCAGGTAGTCGTATACATGCTCCGTCACGTTCATCGTGTTCTCGGCTTTCAGGTCGTCACGGAAGTTATTGATCTCGTTCTCGATATTCATCATATCGTGGAACTCGCTGTCGGACACATGCACCTTGTCGAGTGCATCAACCATCTTGTTGGCTGCCTGTGCGAGCAACGACTCCATCATTTCGATGTTACGGTTTTGCTCCTCGGTGTACGGCAAGCGGTCACGATGCTTGTAGGATATATATCGCGACAGGTTGAAGTTCGCGTCGCCCACGGACTCCAGCTCGCTGACGATACGCAGCATCTTGTGCACCTCGTGCTTGGACTGATCGGACAAACGACCGTCGGCTACCTGGTTCAAGTAAGCCGCTATCTCCACTTCCATACGGTCGCATATACCTTCGTATTTCTCAATACGCGAATAGATCTTCGTGAACTCCTGTTCGTCGGTTGTGTGGAACAGGTCGCTCACCATATCAATCATCCTACGCGTACGCACGCCGAACACGTGTATCTCGTTCCACGCCAACATGATAGAGAGCTCGGAGGTGGACATCAGACCACCGGAGATAAATACCAACTGACTGTCTGTGTCTTTCTCCTCGGGCTTCGACGGGATAATCACGCAAACCAACTTCTCAAGCAACGGAATGAATCCTATCAATATGCACGTATTGATTACGTTGAACATCGTGTGGAACGTCGCGAGTATAGCACTGAGTTTCTCCGGTGACAATCCCTGCTCTGGGCGCACACCCGGCTCAAAAGGTATATCCCACAGTCTGCACACAAATCCTACAAACGGTCGGAACACAATCAATACCCAGATAACACCGAACAGGTTGAATACCAAGTGCGCCATGGCGGCACGCCTTGCCTGCACGGCTGCGGATAGTGCCACAATATTCGACGTAATCGTCGTACCGATGTTCTCACCGAGCACCAGCGATATACCCATATCTATCGGCAGCACACCTACCGAGCACAAGGTCATCGTGATAGCCATGATCGCTGCGGACGACTGCACGGCAAACGTCAGGATACCGCCTACTAGCAGGTAAAGGAAGTAACTCCCGTAGCCCCAACTCGATGTCGAGTCAAAGAAGTTCCGCACGGCATCAATCTCGTCGAGCTTCATCTCCGTCGCGTTGATCTTCAGGGTGGTCAGACCGAGCAGCATCAACGACAGACCGATCAGAAAATCGCCAAGATTGGCGTTTTTCTTCGTGTAGATCAGCGCTACCGCCAAAACGATCGTGGCATAAACCACCAGCCGCATATCGAACGATGCGCCGCCCAACACCATGATCCACGCCGTGAACGTCGTACCGATGTTTGCACCCATAATCACGGAGATTGCCTGCGCCAGCGACAGGATGCCTGCCGAAACGAAGCTCACTGTCATCACCGTTGTCGCGGTGGACGACTGCACGGCTGCCGTGATGAACGCACCGGTCAGCACACCCGTGAAACGGTTCGTCGTCATTGTGCCGAGGAAGTTACTCAGCTTGCTACCTGCCATCTTCTGCAGGCCTTCACTCATCACCTTCATTCCGTACATCAGCATCGCCACGGAACCGATGAGCGTGATAATCTGTAGGATAAGTTGCATATCTTGATTTATTTAACTCATGTTATTAGCCGCTTCAAAAAGCACATAACCGCATTTTTGCAAATTACGGCACAAAGTTACAAAAAATAAATGACATTTGCAAGACTTTTCCGTTTTTTTCTGCAAATTCTTTTTTTCTTGTGCAAATATTTGCAAATATCATAATTTTTTTGTATCTTTGCTGTCGAAAAACGGGTCTGATTCATGGAAGACAATTTTGCCATACAACTTTTTGAAGGAAAGAAAGTCCGCATCGTGTGGGATGCGGAGCAGGAAAAGTACTATTTCTCTGTTGTTGATATAGTACAAGTATTAACGGAGAGTGACAATCCACAAACATATTGGAGAGTCCTAAAAAAACGTTTACGGGATGAGGGAAATGAAACCATTACAAATTGTAACGCTTTGAAATTACCAGCGGCTGATGGCAAGCGACGATTGACAGATGTTGCTGATTTACAAGGCATATTCCGCATTATTCAGTCAATCCCCTCCAAGAAAGCCGCTTAGGTCACACGGTTATATCTTCCGAGCTCGCCTCGGATTATATCCGCCCACTCGAAAACAACAAATCGCAAGAATTGCCGTTTGATGGTGAACAGTACGAATGACATCCCCGCTTGCGGGTAACAAACAAGCCGGCGCTTCCGATGGAAAACACGAGGAAAAAGAACTATTGTGAAAATCACGGGATATATACGTAGTATATATAAGGTGCGGTAGGATACGCGATTCCTTCGATGTGCTCAGGTAATGCACATAAATGCCATACATGGAGGATGCAGAAAAGCAAAATGGCACTCTTACCGCCGAACAGAAGGGCATTAAGAAGATACCGGAGGCGAAGAAAAACAACAAAAATGCAAAATAATTTGCAGACGTATACAAATTATAACGAAAAAAGTAGTACCTTTGTATGCGATATAGAGGCTTAAAACCAAGTTCTACATATAAGGAAAACGTTTTAAATATGAGAAGACAACATTTAATATTACTCTTATTCATTTTTGTGTGCATGTGTCACAGCACGTATGCGCAAAAATATCTGCAAGAGAAAAGAATATATCTTGTAGATGTGACAAAATCAATGGCAGGGAAAGGAATCATTCCTACTCCTGACATTTTTGAGTCAGTTAAGGCTAGCCTAATAGAAGCGATAAGTGAGTTGGAAGATCCAAACACGGAAATTATTGTGATTCCTTTTACAAACAAGCCGCATCAAATGATTCATGGTTACGTGTCTCAAAAGGACTCGTTGGTAAATGTACTCAAATCCTTGGATCTGAAGCAAGGCGATACAAATGTTGCTGACGCGTGGACTCAGGGAATTGCTTGTCTGGATTCAACAAAAGTGAACTACATGTTTCTTCTTACTGACGGATTGCATAATTGCGGACCAAGTCAAGACGAATTGTTCGAGCGTTTGAAACAATGGGAATCAATACGGAGTAAGAAGTACTTTTTTGCGTTTTATGTCATGTTAACCGAGAATGCGCTCGATCAACAAATACGTGCTATAGCTGATTCGACCGCACAGATGTGGTGCATTCAGTCGTTGAATATTAATGCTGCGCTCATAAGGACATCGTTAGTACATAGATCCAATATATTTGAAGACAAAACGATACAAGTTAAATTTGTGTCAAACAATTCTTCGGTGTTTGTTGATGATTTGGGGCTTTCTTTTGCATTGCAAGATAATGATTACTACTCAATATCTTCAACTCGCAGAGATTCCGCCAATGCTTCAATTTATGCATTTGATGTAATAGAAAAGGTGAATAAGATTAATATTCCGGTTGATGTGAATCTTATGCTACATATCAATCACAACCAAACTAAATATCCTTTGGTCTTTTTCACCCCGGAAGATATTGAGTTTCGCATTATTAACCGTGGTGTGCGTCGTATGACATTAAAAGTAGTTAAGAAATGAAACGGTATTTAATTATAGTATTTTGCACAATAGGTTTGCTGACGTCTTGCCAGAAACAAGAGCGACTTACCACAATAGATTTTGGATCTGCTGGGTTTGAAGAACCATTTCTCGGATTGTTGGCCTCTCATCCCGCCTGGTTTGTTGCAACGTTGGACTGGCCGGTACTAAGAAGTTTGAAGCCGGATACGGCAGTGCTTTCCAAAACCATAGAAATCGAGTTTAACGAAGATGCTGTTCGTTCAAACTCTTCTGTTAGAATGTTCGTTGTTGATGAATACGGCTACACATCAAATAAATATCAGGTTTTCTGCAATCACGAACCAATAGGGTCGGATGGCTATGAAATAAAGGCTTCCTCTGAACCTCAACGATTGATGTTGTCTGTTAAGATTGATCCGAGTATAGGCGATTCAACAGCGACTGGCTATATTTCTGTTATCGGGAATGAGATAGATGAAGTCAATACTATTGCACTAACGGAAGAAGGTTCACAAAATATTGCTCAGTGGTCGTTTTCTCATGAACTTGATTGGCCGCTGTTGATTTGGATAATTTGGTTTATGATGTTTATCGCGTTGGTATTTGGAGTAATATGTTTATTCCATTATCTCATATTAGCAATAATGAGGCTATATGCAATCATTCGCGAATCTGTTCCAAAATTGTTCAGTGTAATAGGCTCTGCAATTGCTTCTCCTTTTATTGCCATATATACTGCAATTTCTGAATTTTGGAGTTCGCTAACTATTACAAGTGCATTAATCCCAACCAGTCATAGTGGCATAAATTATGATACAATGAAAGCTCCGCGCAAAGTTAGAATTAAGCGGAATGCCAGGAAAAAAGACATAGAAGACAAGAATAATGATGTTTCCAATGACTACATAGACGAGGCATTACGATTAGAGCGGATGTTATTTGATCAGTCATACGATATTGCTAGCAAGAATGAGATCTTGGAAAAATTGAGATTGCACTTAGAAGATACAAAAGAGTCTAATCCAGAACTTAACGAAGAATGTTATCAGGCGCTGCGCAATAATACGCAAGAAGCTTTGGATAAATTCAACGAATTTTATGGTTCAACACCGAAAGATTCAATTGGCGGTATTTGGAGTGGCGAAAGAGCAAAATCCACGTATATCCTATCAAATCAAAATACGTACTATTCTGATTGTAAAAGATGTGGCATGCTTGAATGTTCATATAATGATTCATTTGAGCCTGATTTCAGTAAAGTCACTCATCCAAACTCTGTTGTAGATGTATCTGATTTATATGGGAAATATACTAGCGAGGAACTAAAAAAACGTGGAGGAGGAAAAACTTCTTTCCAGGAAGTTGCTCAAATGCGAATGGCTCAGAATCTTGATCCAGAATTGAGGATATGGTGGTCTAATCATCATAAGAATGAAACGTACAATCAATATGATGCATTTTGGAAATGGAGAGACGCAAATGATTTGTTACCTCATGAAGACGCAAATTGTAAAACGATGCGTTTGGTGAAACGGCCAGTGCATGAAGCATTTACTCATGCAGGAGGGATATCACACGCAAGAACAATTAAAAAATATTTTGGATAGATTCAACGCGAACGGATTATGCCTCTGCATACATATATAGATATAAAATGGAGTATGCCGAAAAGCCATAAGTGAGTAGGCGCAACATAAAATAATTTCAACATGGAAGACAATTCAAATGCAATTGCAGTATGGAACAAAGTTCTTGGTGCTGCTATGTCACTCCCCGGAGTTAAAGTTAATCGTAAAGAATTCCTATTTGGCAAACTTATGCCATATTGCAATCAAGAAAATACACTTAAGGCAATAAATGGCAACCCTACTAAAGTGATTGATATCGCAATCCTTAATAAAATTGCAGATAGTGTGATTTCCTCTCACACAACAGAGGTCACGGCAATTTCTGCCGTAGCGGGAATGCCAGGCGGATTTGCTATGGCTGCAACTATCCCTGCAGATATTGCTCAATACTATTGGCACACGTTAGTTGTATCACAGAAACTTGCTTACATATACGGATGGCCGGATTTATTGGATAAAGATGGTAACCTATCAGATGATGCTGTGAACTTATTAACAGTATTTTTGGGAGTAATGAGTGGCGTTGCTGTCGCGAATGAGGGAATAAATAAGGCTGCTCGCGCTTTTTCAGTACAAGTCGTTAAACGATTGCCCAAAATGGCACTAACAAAGACTGTTATATATCCAATAGCAAAACAAGTGGCAAAATGGCTAGGAATACAGTTGACAAAAGAGAATTTTGCGAAAGCATTAGGTAAGGCTATTCCGGTTCTCGGGGGAATAATATCCGGAGGAATAACTTTATCTACCTTCTTACCTCAAGCTAGGCGATTAAAGAAGAAACTGCAAGAACAAACAGACTTGTTCAAAAATGCTAAAGAAACCACAGACACTACTAATGCAGAGGAGGTTGAATACGAAGACGTTTCTTCAGATACTGATTGATAAGTTTGATACATCGGAACTTAATAGATGAAATAGGTAATTGTATGAACGTAACAGTATTCGAAGATCCGTGTCCGAAACCCGGGCAGAGTATGCAGGAACGCATTGACAGAATGGTGAAAGAATCCAAACGCCGCGAGCGAGAGAAAGAACGCGAGAAGTAATCGCGGTGTGCCACATACAAAAGACCTCCTATCAATGGGAGGTTTTTTGTTGCGGTGAAGTAAAAATGTTGCTTAAGAGCAGCGTGAATACTTAAAAAATGAAAAAAAATGCAGATAAAAGGTAATTTTTTGAGGATAAAATTTGCATATATCAGTATTTTTTTGTAACTTTGCAGCCAAATAGAAAAGTAACAAAAATTTACAAAAATTGTAACCTTCAATTCTCTAATTTATGACACTTAAAGAGCGCATAATAAGGCACAAACGCGGAAAGATATTTTTCATTGACTCTTTCTGCGATTACAAAGACGATTACGTAAAAAAGACGCTTGCCGGGATGGAAAAAGAGGGAACTCTTGTCCGTTTGGCTCAAGGGATGTATTATCTGCCAATACAGACCCGTCTTGGTATTTTGTTTCCATCTGTTGACGAGATTGTGCAAGCCATTGCCCTGCGCGATCATGCTAATATCATGCCATCGGCAAACACTGCTTTACACCAATTAGGTTTTACTACACAAGTTCCGACTAACTATGAATATCTAACCAACGGTGCAGCACGCATCGTGCATCTTGATAAGAATACTGTTCGTCTCAAACATGGCGTAGCCACGAACTTTGCATATCGTGGTAAGTTGATGCCATTACTACATCAGGCATTGCAGGCAATAGGCAAAGTGAATATTACCAACGAAAATGAAGCACACGTAGCACATTTATTACTTGCTCATCCCGAGCCACGCACGTGGCACTATGATATGCGCTTGATGCCGGTATGGGAACGTGCAATCGTTGAACCGATAATTACAAACTACCATGAGTAAGTGGATAGATACAGACCTGAACGAACGGCAAATAATGATTCGCAAGGTATCACAGGAAAAGAATTTCGCGGATTCTGCTGCTGAAAAAGATTGGTGGGTGACATTGTGTCTAAAAGCCATCTTTTCCACGCCCTATGCGCCATACATGCTTTTCAAAGGTGGCACAAGTCTGAGCAAGGGATGGAATATAATCAGTCGTTTCTCGGAAGACATTGACATAACGATTTCTCAACGGTTCTTTTTGGAGCAATTGCATTTACCTTTTGCTAATTGTGAAAACAACCAACAGGTTAAGAAACTGCGCATCGCTTCGCGTGATTTCATCACAGAAGTATTCTGCCCGCAACTAAATGAATCAATCCGCCAACTCGGGGTTGCTGACTTTGCTTTAGAACCCGTTACGCAAGTGGAAAGGAGTGATGGCACATTTGCGCCCGTAGATCATGACAGTGATCCGACGACACTTCTACTCAGATACACAAGTATAGTCTCTAATCAATATGATTATGTTTCACCTGTTGTTAAAATAGAGATCAGTTGTTTAGGCATGGATGAGCCTTTTGAAGTTCGCCGATTGTCATCCCTCATCTCGGAATATTTTCCGGAAGAAGATGACGAACTGATAATAGATGTGCCTACCGTCATGCCTACGCGTACATTTTTAGAGAAAGCCTTCCTCCTTAATGAAGAGTTTCAACGCAATGCACCTCGTAGTTTACGCATGAGCCGCCATTTATATGACTTGGAAAAACTTATGAGCACCCCGTACGCCACAGAGGCACTACAGAGTGAGGAACTATATGAGCAAATAGTAGCACACCGCAGACGATTCTACCATGTAGGAGGTGTTGATTATGGCAAAGACATGCCTAAAGAGATAGATTTTATCCCGCATGGCGAATTAGCATCTCGTTTTCGTGCAGACTACGATGAAATGCTTCACGCCTATATTTACGATCAAACATCAGCCCTAACGTACGATGAACTCATTCGACGTTTGGAGTATTTACGAGAGCTGTTTAGGAGCGCTAAAGCTTTTATCCCTGTGGGGTAAAGGGATCTATCATTTATAGGACATTTATGAAATCAAAAAACGAACAATATTCTCTCCGGCTGCAGTACACGGCGGAGGCGTCGAAGTTCTATTGCCGAAAGATGGAGCAACTCATTGAACGCGACAAGCACGAGTTGCGAGGCTATATACCTGACGGCAAAGGCGGTGTGCGTTCCGAGTTGCCGGCAACGCTGATGTATCGTGTTGATACCCTGATGAGTGCCGACGGGCACCGGTTGTATGAGTTCCTGATCGAATATGACACCGACACTCCGGCTGAAGGCATTTACTATGGTTGCCGGGGAATAACCGTGGACGGCTATGATCATGTACAAGAGATTGACCAGTTCAGCCATGAGCGGGAGATAGTTCTGCCGGAGATGTGCCGGATACTCAACAATACGTTCCCCCTCAAGGATTTCTCCCACCGGTTCAAGTTGCCGGATAATGCCGACGATGATACGTACTGGCTCTTCTGGATCACGCTGAACGAGGAAGAAGATATCAAGAAAGTAGGCGTGACTGCTACCACGATTATCCGTAACGTGTTCCGGCGATACCTCAACGGCGAGACATTGCCCGATGGGGAACTACCCGAAAAGAAGTTCGAGAAATCGTCCACATGCTTTACGGACGAGACCTATCAGTCACTCTTGAAGGTCATCCAATACAAGAGACTCGACAAGAAGGTCGATCCGCAACGCACGGCTGAAGCCCGGGAGACATTCGAGCGCTTTCTGGTCGGCGCAGAGCACCAGCGATTGATTGCACGCGATCCTAATTATCCCCGCGCATGGCGCATGCAGACGAAGGATCGTGTCGATTTCGGGCGGATGATGATGGCGCTGTTCAACTATCTATACGACCATGGCTTGATTAACAAGGAGTTCAAGAGCGATGAACGCAACGAAACAATCTATGTGCCGTGGACTGCTCTGTTCAAGGTATTTCTGGACATCGACGGCAATGTCTATACAACAGCTCTGAAAACACAAGCTATGCGACCGACAAAGTCCAAGAGAATGGAGAAAGAGAAAGCCGAATGGCAGAAAGTGATAGAAGAATGTCTGAATAACTGACAAATTTTCGGCAAAATCTATATACGTATACTGAAAACTGAAAAAAAAGCAGTATCTTTGCAGCAAAAAA
Source organism: uncultured Bacteroidales bacterium (assembly GCA_902792835.1). Lineage (GTDB taxonomy): Bacteria > Bacteroidota > Bacteroidia > Bacteroidales > Paludibacteraceae > Colicola. Next base: position 68 of record CADBAZ010000014.1, on the reverse strand, counting down.
GCGAAGGTACTGCTTTTCTTATGTACCCTATTTGACAAAATCACAACAGCAAAAACACAGTATATATG
>CADBAZ010000013.1 GCA_902792835.1 uncultured Bacteroidales bacterium | reverse complement strand
GGCACGGCGCGCACGGCGACACATGCATCATGACGGCCTTTCACTCCGGCTTTCGGGGTGGAAGGCGTCGGCTTGAATACGCACCGGAAGCTCAGGGTTGTGCCGTCCGTGATGCCTCCGAGCATGCCGCCGCTATGCTGGTTGGCGATAGAGCCGGGTAGGGTAACCCCGTCGAATCCGCTGCCGTAGTCGAAACCTTTGCATGCGTTGATGCTGAGCATGGCGTAGGCGAGGTGGGCTTGGAGTTTGTCGAAGATCGGTTCGCCTAATCCGGCAGGCAGACCTGTAACCTCGCAGGCAATGATGCCGCCAATGCTGTCCCCTTCGGCGCAGTACCGGCTGATCAGTTCGTCGAAATGCTCGGGGCGTGTCTCACCGCCCACTTGGATGAGTTGCGCCTTGATTTCTATCCCTTGTTTTGCTAATAGTTGTGCGGCTATGTTACCCGCCACGACCCGTGCAGCCGTTTCGCGTGCCGAGGCTCTGCCGCCGCCTCGCCAGTCGCGGATGCCGTACTTGGCTTCGTAGGTGCTGTCGGCGTGGGCATGACGCAGCGAGTGCTTGAATGCTTCGTAGTCTTCCGGGCGCGCGTCGCGGTTACGTATAAGGAACGCAATCGGCGTGCCGAGCGTCACGCCATCCAACACACCGCTCAGCCACTCGACCTCATCCGCCTCCCGCAGGGCGCGTTGTGAAACGCCGCAAGCGGATGTTTGATGTTTGATGTTTGATGTTTGATGTCTGCCAGCGCGGCGGTCGAGGGCGTCGCGGATCATGTCAAGGTCGATATGCAGCCCTGCCGGCACGCCGTCGAGCACGCCGCCGATAGCTGCGGAGTGCGACTCCCCGAACGATGTGAACGTAAATGTATCACCGAAAGTATTCATACGTTAATTCCTTAATTCCTTAATTCGTTAAACCGTTAATTCGGGTGCAAAATTACGAAAATTTATTCAATTATGCAAATAATATGCGAAAAATTTGCATAAGTGAGAATATTTTTGTATCTTTGCAGGCGGAATGTGTTACTACACCATTTCACTATGTGATAAAATCTGATTACACTACAGGCCATGAAACGACTACACTCTGTATCTCTTTTTTGTTTGCTTTTGCTAAGTTCAGTTGTATATGCCGGATGGAATGTTCCGGTAACGAACTACGCCGTGGCGGATTACGCAGCCGGTACGCAGAACTGGCAACTCGTTACGACTGGCAATGGCTGGCTGTATGCCGCCAATAACTATGGTTTGTTGGAGTACGACGGTTCACAGTGGCGCGTCTATGGCATGTACTACGGCAACCTGCCTCGCAGTATAGCCAAGTTGGATAATAGTGCCATTTTCATCGGTGCGACGAACGACTTTGGAGTATTCACGCCTACGTCACAGGGAGGTATGCGCTATACGTCACTTATGTCCGAAGAGATTGAACCGAACTACGGCGAGGTATGGGATATAGAGATTGTAGGCACTCAGGTATATTTCTTTGCCCGGCACAGAATTATTACGGCAATTATCAGAAATCAGCACGGCTCTGCCGATCGAAAGAAGTCAGAGATCAGAAATCAGATATCAGAAGATAGCTTGTGGCTGAGTGATGTCAGGGTTATCAGCGTTGAGAGTAGGGTGTTCTGCGCCGAAGAGATAGGCGGAGCGATCTATGTGGGTACGGATAACGGCTTGTACCTGCTCACAGGAACGAGGATGAACCGCATTCACGGTTCGGATATACTGCACGGTTACGAGGTGCGCTGCTTGCAGGCTCTGGATGCCGAGAGGTTGTTGATAGCCACGGATCTGGGCGGGCTGTTCGTGTATGACGGCACACGTATTGCACCGTTCCGCACCGAGGCGGATGCGTTTATTAGAAAGAACCAACTCTATACGTTTGCCGTGAGAGGTGATATAATGGCTTTGGGAACGGTACAGGAAGGGATTGTTGTGCTGAATACTCAAGGGCAGATCATTCGCTATGTAAGCCGCAAGGAAGGCTTGCAGAACAATACGATCCTGTCAATGACCTTTGATCGCAGCGACAACCTTTGGGTCGGTCTTGACCAAGGAATAGATTATGTACAGTTGGCTTCACCCCGGCAGTATCTGAGCAAGGAACAGACGGATTTCGGTGTAGGATACGTTACCTTGCGGACGAATGACAGATACTATTTTGGTACGAATCAGGGACTGTATTATTCAAAGAATCAAGGAACAAAAGATTCCAATATTAACGGTTTCGATCACTCTTCACCGTTCACCTTTCAGCTTGTTGAGGGCAGTATGGGGCAGGTGTGGAGTCTGAGCGAGATTGACGGCACGGTGTTCTGCTGCCACAACAGGGGATTGTTTGTCGTGGAGGATGGGCGCGTCAAGCCCCTGTGCACGGATGAAGGGTTCTGGAAGGTGCAACAACTGCCTGACGGCAGGATCATTGCCGGCAGTTATTCGGGATTCAGGGTAATAGAGAAGTCAGAAGTCAGAGGTCAGTGGACAGTTTCGAAGGTCAATGGGTTTGAAGATACTGCTTTCCGCTGGCAGGTGGATGCTACGGGGACAATCTGGGCAGTTGCTAACTCCGGCGTGGCGCGGCTCAGTTGGGATGATCCGGTGACGCTCAACGCACAATTGGTTCGTTCGTACGACGCTGCGCATAACTGGTTTAATATAAGCCGTTTGGGCGGGCATATACTAATCAATAGTCTTAGCTACTGTCGTGTGGTGAACGAAGAGGGCGAACTGGTGGACGACAAGGCTGTGTTTGACCGCTTGGCAGGTGAGACTTACTATGCGCTGACGTATCAAGATAAAAATGGAAATGTATTGTACGTACGCGACGGTACGTTGTACATACGAGCACTGACGGATAGCGGCTACGCTGCCGAACTTCCTCTGTATAACGGCGCGACGGATTTTGTCGGCGGCTTTGAGAACCTGTACGAGACGGATGGCGGCTATATCATCGGTACGCTGCAGGGGTATTGCCTTTTGGAGAAGTCAGATGTCAGAAGTCAGATATCAGATATCAGAAGTCAGAAATCAGATGTCAGCCCGAGGATATACTTGCGTGAGGTGAATCAGATGAACGGCGATGGCGGGGTGATGTACGGCGAGTCGTTGTCCGGCAGTGGCGCGAAAGGTGAGTTGTTCCGTATGCCGTTTGACAATCAGGCACTTCGTTTCGAGTTCGCCATCAACCGTGTACCAGCAAGTAATACGCAATACGCGTACCGGTTGTTGCCGCGTGACAAAGGGTTCACTCCGCTGACTGAGCGTGCCTACTACGAGTGTTCGCTTCTGCGTGAGGGACGTTACACGCTTGAGGTTCAGTGTCAGACTCAGGCCGAGGATGGCTCACAGGTAACGTTGCAGCAGTCGTGGACGTTCACCATCCTGCCGCCTTGGTATAGGACATGGTGGGCACGTGTGTTGTTGGCGCTATTCATCGTCGTATGGTTGACGGGACTGGGGTATGTTTTGTACGTATTTGCCGACCGCTCGAAGCGTCGCACCCTGCATGAGCAGCAACTGCGCATCCTGCAACTGGAAAATGACAAGACGCAGACGCGCCTGCAAGCCAAGAGTCAGGAGTTGACGCGCATACTGCACGACGAGGCGAACCGTCAAGAGGTGTTTGTATATGTATCGGAAGAGCTCGACAAAGCCATCCGCGAGTTGCAAACCCATAATGTCAAGAAAGCTGACGAACGCCTGCAAGCCTTGCGCCAGCGGTTGGAGCAGGATAACCGTGACGACAGCATAGACTGGCAACGGTTCGAAGAGAACTTCGATGAGGTGCATGCCGGATTCTGCAAACGCCTGACGGAATTGTATCCGTGGATGAACAAACAAGAGCGCAAACTGTGCATCTACATCCACATGGGAATGCTCACCAAGGAGATGGCTCCGCTGCTCGGAATGAGTACGCGTGGCGTAGAGATGTTGCGCTATCGTATGCGCTGCAAAATGGACTTGGATGCCCAAGCGAACCTCAAAGATCACCTCACAAAAATTACGTCAGAGCCATAATTTTCGCTGAAATCACTTTCACAATATTTCACTATCGGGGGAATGGATTTGCAAATGTAAATAAGTTTACGTAACTTTGCACCGTATTTTCACCATTTCACTCGATATGCGAAAAGCACTACTCATTTTACTACCGCTTTTAGCCGTTAGCTATCTGTCTGTTTCTGCCCAGCAAGCCATTCGTTTGGGTAGTGGCTCGTATGCTTCGTTCGCCCCGCTCAGTGCCAGCCGCACCGACGAGCGCGGTGGCAGTCAGGCTTATCAGATGGAGCATAGGCGTCTGTATTTGCCCGACTCGCTGCTTCAGCGTTTGGGTGCGCCCGACGGCAGCAAGCCCGCTACACTGGCTCTGCCCTCCAACGATTGGTGGACGCATGCGCTGGTGAATCAGTGGACAGGTAAGATATGGATGTACCCCGGCTGGGTGGAAGCCACTGACCAGGGTTTGTCGATCGGCTACCCCGACCATTGGGAGGAAACAGGCTGCGAGGTGAAATGGCCCGAACTGCTTACCGCCTCGTTCGTCAATGCCGCTACCGGCAAGCGCTCCGCATTCACGGAAGCACTGGTGGACAGCTGGTCGGATTTCATGGTTTCATTTATCATGCAGGACGGCGATTCGTGGGTACGGGTAACGTGTGTACACGGGTCGCCCATTGTTTGGATCGAGGCGAATGGCGTGAAGGTGAACGTCACGAACCCTGCAGCAGGCAGATATGCCGTGGCGCAGACCGTAGCCGGCGGACGGCAGTGGACTACAGTAGGTCTGCTCACGCAGGGAATAGATGCACAGAAGATAGCACAATACGCTCAGCGTGTGCCGCGTAGCACGCGTATCAACTATTCGTATGACGCAACCAAGGCTTCGCTCAGTACGACGTTCAGCGTTCTGACAGAAGATATCAACTTGCAGTCCGCACCTGCCGCTGCACCTGCGTTGATTGCTTTTCTCCCTCACCATGTATATAGCGACCGTGTGACAATGAACGGCAATTCGGATACTCCGACATATACCGGCGAGTACCTCTCGCCGCGCGGCACGATGAAAGTGCTGGAGGGCAACAACTTTACGTTCAACTACACGGTGCACGGTTTTCTGCCGTTCTTCCCGAAGCCTCTGGAGTGGGCGGAGGGTTTTTCTGCTGACCGGATGCAGGCGCTCAACGCCGATTATGCTGCACGCGGTACGTTTGGCGGTGACACATACTGGGGCGGCAAAGGCCTGACGCAAATGATGCATTATATGACGTTTGCCCTGCAGATGGGCGACACGGCTACGTTCCGCCTCGCCAAGCAGCGGCTCAAGGAGAACCTGGTTGATTGGTACACCTACACCCCGGGCGAACTGCGCAGGTACTTTGCGCGCTACAACCGCTGGGGCGCATTGGTCGGCTTCGATTGCTCGTACGACAGTGACACGTTCAACGACCACCATTTTCACTACGGCTATTTCGTCTATGCCTCGGCTGTGCTGTGCATGCTCGACGCGGATTTCCGCGAGCAGTACGGTGCTATCGTTCGCGAGGTGGCACGCGATTATGCCAACTGGGAGAGAATAGATAGTCAAAAGTCAAAAGTCGAAAGCAATGAGTTGCTTGAGCCTTGGTTCCGCACCCTTGACCCGTATTGCGGGCACTCGTTTGCAGGCGGAATGGGTAATGCATGGAACGGTAACGGTCAGGAGTCAACGAGTGAGGCTATTCAGGGCTGGGGTGGCGTGTGGATGCTCGGCGCGGCATTGGGTGACCAAGAAATGTTAGAAACCGGCATCTTCGGTTATACGTTGGAGACCCGCGCTGCGGCAGAGTACTGGTTTGACCGCGGCAGAAGGAACATCGACTACAGCAAGTACCAGCATCCGTATTGCTGCAACCTGACGATGCAGGGCGTAGGGTGGTGGACGTGGTTCTCGGGCGATCCGGTATGGATGCACTCGATCCAATGGCTGCCTATCTCGCCTATACTGACAAACTTCTTTAGCGAGGACTTGGCGTTCACGCGCTGGGACTATACGGAGATGTACAAGGGCAAGGAGATAGGCGACTACGAAGCTGCGCAAGGCGGACTGGGTGACGAGTCGGGACTGGGCAATGTGTGCCTGAGTTACCTGTCGCTGTTCGATCCGGACTCTGCGGCAAGAGTGTGGGACAGGATGGACAGAATGGGCAAAGCCTTGGCTAAGAACCCCGACACGGGCGGCATCACCTACTGGCTGACGCATAGTCACAAAGCATTGGGCGATAAGCGTTACGATATACTATGCGACCATCCGTTGGCATGCGCCTATACGGATAGCAAGGGGGTAACGACCTACGCCGTGTATAACGCAGGGAAGTCAGCGTTGACCGTACACTTCACCGGCGCAGAGGAAAAGACGTTGACCGTGAATCCCGGCTTGACAGTAACCGACGGCACCCGCAAGCGCGAGACGACGACGATTGCCGACGAAACGACCGAGCAAGAGCGGGACGAGTTGGCGTGGGATCTGCCGTATCCGAACCTGGCGTTAGGCAAACCGGCGACCGCCTCGTCGGAGGAGAATGTTGGCACGGTTGTGGCTAACGTCAACGACGGCGATGTGACCACGCGTTGGGGCTCGGCGCATAAGGACAATGAGTATGTGACGATTGATCTGGGCGAGACGTGCTATATAGATCATCTTATTCTGCGGTGGGAAGCCGCGTACGCATCGAAGTACAGCATAGGTCTGTCGGATAACGGAGAGGATTGGCAGTCGGCTGCGTTGAGTTCGTCGGGCGGCGTGGAGCGTGTGGAGTTAGCGCAAAGGCTGATGGCTGAGGGGAAAACGTCGCGCGGACGGTATATCCGTCTGACGGGCATCGAGCGCGCCACGCAGTACGGCACATCGCTTTACGAGATTGAGGCGTACGGACGTCCGCTGCAGGGCGATGCAAACAAGGTGTTTGCCGTGGCGTTGGCAGCAACGGATACAGTGCTGACCGAAGGCGAATCGACGAAGCTTAGTGCCACCGCCTACAACGTTCAGGGCGAGGTGATGAACGGTACGGCGAGTTATGCTATCGTCAGCGGCTCGGCAACGCTCAAGGGTAACCGCGTGACCTGCACCGGTGCGGGTGAGGTGGTGGTAAAAGCTACCGTGGACGACGTAGAAGCTACCTTGACGCTGATCGTGCTGGAAGGCGAGCATGTGAACGGGATAACCGTCAGTCCGGCAGAGGTGACTATACCTGTTGGCGACAAGCAGAAGTTCGAGGTGAGCGCGATGAACCAGTTCGGCATAGTGGTTGAGACGCGCCGCTATACGTTCCGTGCGACGTACGTGTGCGACACGACGTTGGTGTTCACCTGCCGCGGACTAGATGTGACGGCTCAGGTACATGTGCTGCCGTACTCGGCAGTGAACCTCGCCTTGGGTAAACCCGTCACCGCCTCGTCGTACGAGAATGCCGGCACGCTACCTGAGGGCATCAACGACGGGGACATGAGCACCCGTTGGGGCTCGGCGCATAAGGATAACGAGTGGGTGGAGATTGATCTGGAGCACTGCTACCTGCTGGACTCCGTGCGGCTCGTGTGGGAAGCGGCTTACGCCACGGCGTACGACCTGCTGCTCAGCAGTGACGGCGACGACTATGAAGTGGCATACAGTGCGAGTGGTGCTACAGGTGGCACGCAGGTGATCTGGCTGGCAGAGGGCAGTGCTGGCAGGTATGTGCGGCTGCTGTGCAAGAAAAGAAGCACCGGCTACGGCTCGTCGCTGTACGAGATGGAGGTATATGGCTCGGGACGGTGCGCGGATGATGAGGATACGGATGTGGGATATCAGATGTCAGATATCAGAAATCAGAAGTCAGAGGTCAGAAAGGTTATTCGGGAAGGTAGAATATATATTCTACGGGACGAAAAAATCTATACAATAATGGGGCAAAATGTGCAATTTTGAATAAAAAAGTAAAAAAATAGGGGTGTTTGGAATAAAATCTTTGGATTTCCTTGCAATATTACGAAATATTTCGTAACTTTGTAGGTGAATCTAATAACAGAACACAATTTCTAGTCAACCATTAAAGACTATTAAAATCTATTAAATATACAAACTTATGAAAAAGATTTTCCTTATTGTTGCGCTGTTGTGCGCAAGTGTGATGGTTAGTGCTGCCGATTATTGCAGTGCTCCGATCAAGTCAACCGCAGACCACGATGCTACTGTAACGATGCGTTTGGTTTCCGGCTCGACGTACGAGTTCTCGATTACGACAGCGGACAATATTGTGAGTTTCAATGCAGCCGGTTCGAACCTGTATGCCGAGGTGAATGGAGTAGGCGGTTATCATTTGTCCGAGTACCTGACGCAATCGGGCAACACGCTGAGTGCCCAGTTTGAGTCAACGGTTAAGCCGAAGATCTACGCTAATGCGTTGTTTATCGTGCTGGATGGTATAGGTGAGAACCTGTTTAACATCCCGATGGATGCCGATTGGGAGATCTGTGGTGAAGCCAAGACCGATCCGGAGTTGTCGTTGAACGCGACGGAGATAGAGTTGAACGCTAATGTGTCCGAGACGTTCCAAATAGAAGTTGACCGCAAAGGTACCGGTGCTATCAGTTATGAGTCAAACAATGCGGGCATAGCTTCGGTTTCGGAAAGTGGTTTGGTGAAGGCAGTAGGTCGTGGCGTAGCCACCATCACCGTCAAGAGTGCCGAGACTGCCGACTACGCGCTGGGCGTTAAGACGCTGAAAGTGACCGTAACCGGCAAGGTAAACTGGGATGCAGTGGCTTGGCTGGCTGGTGGCAACGAGAAGTACAAAGTTATTTCCGCCCCGGAGATACCTGATCAGTTTGGCGGCAAACATATCGAGAACAATAACCTGTGGATAGGTTTTCCGTCAGCCGTTTGGGGCGACAATTCGTCGATAGATCACTCGGCAGCAGGCGCAGGCGTAAGCTTCCCGCTCTCGCAGTTCACTAAGGAGTTCAATACATTTGACTTCATCTGCGAGAATGTGACGTATGCAATCACCCTGTACTGGGTTGACGGTGAGAAATCTGAAACAGGTGTAGAGGATCAGTTTGTTAACAGCAACAAAATCGTCAAGATTATTGAGAACGGTCAGATCGTGATCATCAAGAACGGCGTGCGGTATAGTTTGCTGGGGCAAAAGGAGTGAAAGAGTGAAGGAATGAAAGAGTTAATGAATTAATGATAGATATCATGAAAAAACTAATCTTATTCTGTGCAGTGGTATTTGCAGCGGTGGCGGTGAGCGCGCAGGCCATTACCGGTGTGGTGATGGCGGAAGGCGAGCCGGATCCGGTGATCGGTGCAAATATCATGGTGAAGGGTACGACGGTAGGTACGATCACCGATTTCGACGGCAACTTTGAGTTGCAGGCGAATGCGGGTGACGTGCTGGTGGTGTCGTATATGGGCTACAAGCCTCAGGAGGTCAAGGCAACCGCCTCGCCGATGCGTATCACCCTCGTTCCCGACAACGTGATGCTCGAGGAGGTAGTAGCAGTCGGTTACGGTACGATGAAGAAGAGTGATCTAACAGGCTCGGTGACTTCTGTGAAGGCAGAAGATTTGCTCAAAGCCCCGGTGGCAGGTATTGATCAAGCGCTTCAAGGTCGTGCAGCCGGTGTGACTGTAACGAGTAACTCCGGTCAGCCTGGTGAAGGTGCCACGATCCGTATCCGTGGTATAGGTTCAGCTATGGGCGGCAACGACCCGCTGTACGTAGTGGATGGTGTGATAGTTGGTGACATCAACTGGTTGTCGCCGACTGACATCAAGTCGATGGAGATCCTGAAAGACGCCTCTGCAGCTGCCATCTATGGTAGCCGCGGTGCGAACGGTGTGATCCTGATTACCACCAAGTCCGGTGGCGAAGGCAAGGTGAACATTAACTTCGATGCATACTGGGGATTCCAGAACCGCTGGAAGAAGATGGATGTTCTATCAAGCAAAGATTTTGCGGAGACTGAACTTCGTATAGGGGCCATGCGTGACGGTGCTTCGGAAATAGCATACTACCAACAGAACGGTTTTCGCTCTTGGCTTAATCTGTACAAATTAGGTAATGCGAATGTGAAGAAAATTTCGGAGTACTATCCTATCAATTTTGCCTACGAAGACCAAGAGACCGATTGGCAGGATGAAGTGTTCCGTCCGAATGCATTCATGCATAACTACAACCTGTCGTTTGATGGTGGCAGTGAGCGAGGGCACTATGCGTTGTCAGCCTCGTATTTCGGTCAGGAAGGAACGATCGTAGGTAGTAACTATAACCGTTTTACTTTACGTCTGAACACAGATTATAAGGTGCGCGAATGGTTGACGATAGGAGAGCATTTCTCGTTTGTATCGTTCTATGGTCGCAATGCGATGAACAATAGTTCATCTGCCGGTGCGTCTATGATTACAGCAGCCTTGGCAATGGCACCTTGGGATCCGGTGTATTACCCGAAGGGTAGTGTGAATAAGAATGGTAAGGATATCAGCGGTTACTACTCAGCAGGATCGAACTTCAAGAATGTGACTAATCCCTATCAGATGGCATTCAATAACGAGCCGATGAATCGCACCGAGCGTGCCGTGGGGGATGTGTTCTTTGATATTAAGCCGGTGAAAGGGTTAACGATCCATGCGGCAGTATCGGCCGATTATGGTGTAGTTCGCAACCGTGCGTTTACCTACCCGAATATATACACGAGTTACAACGCGTCTGATCTGAACTATCTCTCGTCCAGCATGGAGCGTTCGTTGACGCTGTTGGAGGAAGCAACGGTGACTTACGCCCGTGAGATCAATAAGCACAATTTCAGTGTGATGGTTGGTCAGACTTGGTCGGAGTTCAATACATACAGTATCGGAGGTTCGGGTGCAGAGATCTTGAATCCGATTCCGAGTAACTGGTATTTGAGTAACACGACTCAGAAGCAGACCTATGCATCGGATGGTGTGGCTCGTACGCGTCGCTTGTCGTTCTTGGGCCGTGTGTTCTACAGCTACGACAGCCGCTATATGATTACTGCAAACTTCCGTGCTGACGCATCGAGTAAGTTCACCAAACAACCTTGGGGCTTCTTCCCTTCGGCAGCAGTGGCTTGGCGTTTGAGTGAGGAACCCTTTATGCGTGGCTTGGATTTGGATTGGTTAGACAACATTAAGATCCGTGCCGGTTACGGCCAGGTAGGTAACGACGGTGTGGGGGCGGCAGCCTTCCAATACACGATGTTTTCAGCCGAAAATGTATTCGTTAGCTATCCATTTGGCCCAAATCAGAACTCGGGTATCTCTACTAACGGCGCAGCGGTACTTCGTCAAGTGGATGAGGATGGTCGTTGGGAGACGAACGAACAGTGGGATGCAGGTGTCGATTTCAGTTTTTGGAACGGCAAGTTAGCCGGTTCTGTAGATTATTTCCGTCGTACGACGCTGGATGCACTCCTCTACGTCAACGCACCTGCCCAGGTAGGAAATATGCACTCGCCTGTTCGTAATGTCGGTAATATTCTCAACGAAGGTGTAGAACTTACTCTCAGTCACGAAAATAAAGTCGATGCATTCCATTACAATATCGGCGCTAACTTCTCATACTTACATAACGAGTTGACGAAACTGAACGGTGGTTCTCCGCTATGGGGTGACCGCACGAAAACCGATCAGGGAATGGCTCTGAACTCGTTCTGGGGATACGAATACGAAGGTATCTATCAAACAGACCAAGAGGCCTTGGACCAACTCTATACGTATACCGCTACGACGATTGGTGTGCACGCCGGTGACGCGCGTTATAAAGACATCAACGGCGACGGTAAGTTGGATGAGAACGATAAGAAAGTGATAGGAACGCCCTTCCCGAAATTCAGTTACGGTTTAAATTTCAGCTGTGATTTCTACGGCGTGGATGTACAACTGTTCTTCCAGGGAGTAGCCGGAAACTCGATTTACAACGCGCAACGTCAGATGTTGGAAGGCGACGGTAACAGTTATGCATTAGCAAGTTATATGAAGGATAATGTATGGGTTGGTTATACCGATGCAGTACGCAATGCAATGCTTAGCAAGGGTATCGACTACTATGAGTTGGAGAACCGCAATGGTACGATTCCTAACCCGTTAGGAAGTCCGACGAACACGGAGAACTCTACACGTTTTATCGAAGACGGAGGCTATCTGCGTTTGAAAAATATGCAGATTGGTTATACTTTCCCCTTAAAGTGGACTAAGAAGTTCTATTGCAGTCGGCTGCGTTTGTACGCAACAGTTTCGAACTTGTTAACAATCACTAAATACAAAGGTTATGACCCGGAAGTGGGAGGCGGTGTAGATTACGGAAACTATCCGCAGAGCCGTACGTTTATCTTCGGTCTGAATGCTAACTTTTAATTAGGGGAGGACACAATCATGAAAAAGAATATTGTAAATAGGCTTTTGACTTTGAGCGTCAGTGGTCTTTTGACTTTGAGCGCAGCGGTCTGCTTTACTGGTTGCAAAGACTATTTGACGGAAATCGAACCGGGAACGACTTTGTTGTCCGATTTCTATTCTTCCACCGATGCCGCAGTACAGAACGTGACGGGGTGTTATACACCGTTGATGTGGGAGTATAACAAGACCTATTTTAGCGAATGGTTCATTGGCGATATAGCGAGTGATGATGCGCTGAAGGGCGGTGGTAGTACTACTGATATGTCGGATGCGTATGACATTGAGAATTGGCGAACAACAGACCAAAACACCTTGCTGCTCGATTGGTATCGAGCTAATTATCAGGGCATAGGTCGTTGTAACCTCGCCTTGGAAAATATCGGCAAGACAGAGATCGGTATCGATGCTAAATTCACCCCGAGGATGAAGAACCGTCTCTTAGGTGAAGCGTATTATCTCCGTGCATATTATTACTTCCGTCTGCTGCGTGTGTTCACCGGAGTACCAATGCCGCTGAAAGTACTCAGTTCATCAGACGAATGGGGCATGCCTCGTGCTTCGGTGGATGACATGTACAAGCAGATTCTTGCCGATTTGGAACTGGCGAATAACTATCTGTGGCTCAAGAGCGAGTACGACGATGCAGACATGGGACGTGCCACCAAGGGTGCAGCGCAAGCGATGTTGATGAAAGTGAACCTCTATATGGCTTCACCGTATTGGCAGAAACACGGTGTTTTATCAGGCGGTAGCTGGTCTCCGTTGAGCAAGAGTGCGGCGGACTGCTATAAGGATGCGAAAGCATGGGGTGATAGCATCATGACTTCGGGTGAGTATAGTTTGTGTCCGAACTATGAGGACAACTTTACTATAGCCGGCGAGAATGGTCAAGAGTCCGTCTTTGAGATTCAATATGCAGAGGTAGCATGGGGTGATTACGGAGAAGGTTTCGGTTATACAGCCGGAAGTTTCACGCAGATACTTACGCGCAGCCGTAACTCGGTTATCGGTGGCGGATGGGGTTTCGATCATCCGACGCAGAACTTGTATAACGAGTTTGAATCCGGTGACCCGCGTCGAGATGTCGCGATCCTTATTCCGAGTACAGATATTGATCCCACTTATCAGGCGCAGTCGGACGAAGATTATTTAGGTAACAACATGCTCAATAATAAATACGGTATGTATCGTGATCCGACATCAGTAGGTGGTGGTTTCGGCAAGTGGAGTCTCCACGCCAGTCGTGGTCCGCTCAATAACAAACAGATTCGTTATGCGGATGTGCTGCTGATGTACGCTGAGGCTTGCTTAGGAATGAACGATGCAGGAACTGCTAAGACGTATATTGACCAAGTACGTGACCGTGTAGGCTTGGCTCCTTGTACGGTAGCAGACGATGCGACTTTACGCCATGAGCGCCGCTGCGAATTGGCAATGGAAGGTCACCGCTGGTTCGATCTTGTGCGCTGGGAAGGTGTGGCAGGCAACGGCCTGAAAGCTCACATGGATACCTACAAGGCTACCGAAACGGCTGATGCACAACATCATATGCAAGAGTTTGTGGCCGACAAACATGAGATCTTCCCGATTCCGCAGGAAGAACGTCAGCTGAACCCCACTCAGATGGAGCAAAATCCAGGATATTAATTATTCGGTGAGAATTAATAATTAACAATTAACATTTTTTATTAACCTTTTTAAAAACTCAACAAAATGAAAGCAAACAAATTTTTTGCTGTTGCATTAGCCGCTCTCGCATTGATCGGCTGCAACAAACCCCAGACTACTGTAGAGGTAGAGAAAGTAGAACTTGATCAGAAGAGCATTCAAATTGAGGAAGGTGCCGAAGCAACACTGGTTGCAACGGTTACTCCGGAAGGTGCTGCTACTGTTGCTTGGAGTGCGGACGATCCTGCTATCGTTTTGGTTACTCCTGCTAACGATGGTAAATCTGCAAAAGTAAAAGGCCTTGCTGAAGGTCAAACGATTGTTACTGCAACGGCCGGTGCGAAGAGTGCACGTTGCATCGTGAAGGTGGGCAAAGCAGCTCCCGAGAACCCGTTCGAGGTACTGCTCAACGGTTCGAACTACTACGTATTCAACTTGGGTGAAACCGCATTTGAGGCTATTAAGAACAAAGTGGTTGGCGATTTCCGTATCAATGGTGAGTATGTAGGTGAAACTATTCCCGAAGAAACAACTTGTGTACTTGAGATTTGGGGTAATACATTCGGTGGCGGTGCCGGTACCGGTCTTAACTGCTTCGGCCACTCCGGTGAAAATGATGGTTACATCAGCCTTGTATCGCAAACAGGTGAAGGTTGGGGCCTCGGCTGCGGCGGTCTGCGTCAAGTTCATCGTACAGTTGACCTCAGCCAAATTACTGGTGATTACAAACTGGTCATTGTTTACAAGACTCCTGCCAACAATGCTACCACCACTGCCAAGTTCACGCTGTACAGCACCAACACTACGGGTGGTGAAATCGCAAAAGAGGTATCCGGTAACACCAACGGCGAGTGGGCACTGCTGGAGTACAATATGTCCGAGTTCTTCAATGCCGGTCTTGACTGGGCTACTCCTTGGACTGCTGATGTAAAGGCGGCGTTCTATACACTCGGTCTGTTGATCAATGGTATTGGCAACGGTCTGGATGTGGATGCTGTATTTGTATATAAACCTGCAGCAGAATAATCCATTATTTGCAAGCAGGGGCTTGGTTGTCCCTGCTTTGCTCTAAAAATTATTGACGTATGAAAAAAATCATTTTCTTTGTCGCAATGCTCTTCACGTTTATGGCATGTGACACGCATAAAGTGGCGATTCTGAAGTTATCATCCAATACATTACAGATGACTATCGGAGATATGGATATTCTGGAGGCGGAACCCAATGAAGCAGGCATTGTTTGGACTTCCTCTGATGTAAATGTAGCAACAGTTGACAATGGTATTGTGACCGCTGTCGGGGTGGGATATTCCACTATCAGTGCTACATTGGGCAAGATGTCAGCAGAGTGTCAGGTGTATGTTGTAGGTAGTAAAGGTGAGACGCTTTCGCTGACACCGGATATTGTACCGCTCAAGAAAGGTGACACATATCAATACACTTATACCTCCACCTATGACTTACCGCTGGAATGGACTTCTTCTAACCCGGAGATAGCCAGTGTGAACGAAAAGGGTGTGGTTTCCGCGCTCAAGGGTGGTAATACAACAATAACGCTCAGCAATGGTCTGGAAGAGGTCAGTTCCCGTGTAGCCGTAGAGCATACATGGAGTGAATATGCATTGGTTTGGAGCGAGGAGTTTGAAGGCAGCACGTTGAATACCCAAAACTGGACTATTGAGGTGAATGGTAACGGTGGTGGCAACAAAGAATTGCAGTATTACACCGACCGTCTGGAGAACTTACGCGTAGAGGATGGCTGCCTCGTTATCGAAGCTCGAAAAGAAGAATACAACAATCGGCAATATACATCCGGTCGAATCAACTCACGCGACAAGCAATATTTCAAATATGGCAAAATAGAAGCCCGTATCTGGATGCCGGCAGGAGGTGGTACATGGCCGGCCTTCTGGATGATGGGCAATGACTATAGCAAAGTAGGTTGGCCCAAATGCGGTGAAATAGATATTATCGAGCATGTAGGAAACCAGCCTCGTATGGCTTCGTTTGCCACTCACACCCCGGAGAAGAATGGCACAAGAGGAAACAACTGGTCATCACGCGCCTATATGGATGGCTTAGAGGAAAACTATCATGTATATGGAATCGAATGGTTGGAGGATGATTTCAATGGTATGGATCGTATCTATTTTACCATTGATGGTGAGCAGTTAGCGATGACTCAGGAATTGATGGAGCATGTGGACGAAAATACCTATTGGCCTTTCAATAAGGAGCACTTCATTATTCTCAACCTCGCTATCGGCGGCAACATGGGCGGTCAGGTAGATGACTCCATTTTCGACAACCCGATTCTGATGAAAGTAGATTGGGTACGCGTTTATCAACGTCAAGAAATAGAGTGATTTTTCTACACTAAATAAGGACTTTGTCATGGCTTCGTCCCTGTCACATAAAAGTTTAGTGGTAGTTTTAGGATGCGTTTCCGCTATCCTAACGGCTTGCCGGCCGGTTGAAAAGCCGGATACCGACTCCGTGGCTTCGGCTATGCACAAATCCGCTAAGCGTGGTGTGGCATTCAATTTTTCGCAGGCAGAAGATCTGCCTCTGCTCACGGATGCTATCTCGTGGGACTACAACTGGGGAAACGATCAAAACTCTTTGGCTGCTACATGGATGGACGACGAGCATGTGGAGTACTGCCCGATGTGCTGGAGCAACAACTACAATGCGGATCGTATCCGCGCCTACGTGCAAGCTCACCCTTCAACCAAGTATCTCTTGGGCTACAACGAACCCAACCTAAAAGATCAGGCCAATCTGACACCGGCGCAAGCCGCAGTTCGATGGGGAGAAATAGTGGCTTTGGCCAAAGAACTGAATCTCAAACTCGTTTCGCCGGCCATGAACTACGGTACGCTGTCAGGATATAGCGATCCGATTAAATGGCTGGATGAGTTTTTCGCACAACCCGGCGTGTCTATTGACGTTATAGATGCCATTTCCATCCACTGCTATATGGCCAGTCCACAGGCGTTACAGGACTATGTGGCGCGGTTCCACAAGTACAACAAGCCCATATGGATGACCGAGTTCTGTGCGTGGGAGGAATATGCAATCCATTCAGCAGAAGACCAGATAAACTATATGTGTCAGGTGCTCAACTATATGGAGCAAGATTCCCATGTGGAACGCTATGCATGGTTTATACCGCGTGCCAAAGCCGGTTATCCGTATATGCAACTGCTCACATCATCTCAGCCCTACGAATTAACACCGGCTGGTCAAGTATATTGTGGATTCTCATCGTTTGACAAATCTGTGTGGTTACGTGCATCAGCACACATTGCTGCCTCTAATTACATAGCTCTATCGGACAACAAAATACAAGTCCGTCCTTCCACTGACGGTGACGGACTTATGCTGAGTGTTTTCTCTTCCGAACAAACAGCCGAATACCAAATCTATGTGGATAAGGCCGCCACACAACTGCAGGTGCGTTACGCCGGAGGTTCTGGTAGTATGGTAGTATGGTTGGACGATGAACCAATTACACTTGTTGAGTTGTCTGCTACTGGTAGTATGAACAATTGGGAGACTAAGTCCATAATGATAGACATACCTTCCGGAAAACATCGGCTCCGTTTTGAAATGGAGAAAGGTGTAATTAATTTTGCGTGGTTTCAATGTAACTCATAAAACAATAATTCACTACTATGAAGAAACTCTACACACTCCTTCTTATCGTAGCAACGTTGCCGATGCAGGCACAAGTGCTGATTGACGACTTCGAGAACACCACCAACACCTGGGACAATATCTCCTGTGCTTCCGCTATCGTCGATAACCCGTACAAGAACGGACTGAACCGCAGTTGCAGCTGTCTGCAACTGGTGCGTACTCCGGGCTGTGACAACTGGTCGGGCGCTATCTACCGCTTGCCTCAATCGCTCACGGGCTACAAGTACGTACACGCACTCATGTACCGTAATAATGCGCATCAGCCTAACGTCAAGGTTACCGACAACGGCACGAACCTGGATATCGCACCGCTGACCACCATCGTGGCGAACCAATGGCAGGACGTAGTCTTCGACATCAGTGGCAAGGTTTCTATCGATTTCATCTTCTTTATGGCAGACCGCGATAACCTGAGCGAAGACGCTGTGGTGTATATCGACGACATTGTCCTGAGTAACGATGCTACCGAGCGCACTACGCCCAACAGACAATGCGGTACGACCGGTGCGTACGAACTCGTGTGGAATGCCGACTTCGCTTCCGACCAACTGCCAGCGAACTGGAACATTGAGGTCAACGGCGATGGCGGTGGCAACAACGAACTGCAATATTACTGCGCGAAAGCGGTCACCCTCGGTACTGATCCCGCGGAAGGCAAGCACTGCCTGATCCTCACTGCCACCAAGGAGTCCTACGGCGGTCGTGATTGCACATCCGGCAGGGTAAACACCCTCGGACACACCTACTTCAAGTACGGTAAGATAGAGGCACGTATATGGTTTCCGAACACGGCTAACGGTCTGTGGCCGGCGTTCTGGATGATGGGCAACGACTTCCCGCAGTCAGGCTGGCCGGCGTGCGGCGAAACGGACATCGTCGAACTCGGTAACTCCGGCGGATTCAACGGCACACAAGATCGGTATTTCAACGGCGCAAGCCACTGGGGACCGAACTGGCAGACGCATTGCCAGGACTATAATTCCGTGACCTACGACTACAGCGTGGAGGATGGATTTCATATCTTCACCTGTATCTGGACGCCCCAACGCGTCTCGATGTATGTCGATCGCGATGCGCACCCCACTGCCAACCCGTATTACGAGATCAGTATTCCGGCTTCGTCCGACGACTATGCACCGGGCAAGTATTTCCACAAGCCGGAGTTTATCATCTTCAATCTTGCTGTAGGTGGTAATTTCCCCGGCATCTATTCCGTCAGTCAGGTAACTGCTCTTGCCAACGGTCCGCGTTCGATGTACGTGGATTGGGTTCGCGTTTATCAGCGTGGCGACCAAGGAGAGTCGTTTTACAGCGATGTGCCCAGCGAAGCTATCGAAGGAGCATCCACGGGCGTTGAGCACGCTGAGGCTGATGTCGCTCCCCAAAAGATCCTCCGTGACGGCCAACTGCTCATCCAACGCGGCAATGCATTGTACGACCTGCAAGGCAGACTCATTCCGTGATGTTCCGTGAGAATCCGTGTTCGTTAAAATAATTCCGTGATGTTCCGTGAGAATCCGTGTTCGTTAAAAAAAATCCGTAAGTTCCGTGAGTTCCGTACTCAAATAAATATTCATTGTATGAAAAATCTCTCCGTACTAATAGCCCTTCCGTTCATGCTGCTTTCCTGTGCTCAGCAGCCGCAGTACACCCTCGTCTGGGAAGACAACTTCGACGCCCCTGAGCTCAACGCCGACTACTGGAACGTTGACGACAACGCCCGTGGCGGCGGTAATGCTGAACTCCAGTATTACGCCCCGAAGAACGTCAGCATCGAGCGTCACCCCGTGAGCGGTGAGTCCTGTCTTGTGCTCAACGCGCAGCGCGAGGATTACTATTACACCACCGCCGACGGCAAGCAGGGCTATCGTCCCGCTACGTCCGGACGCCTGAACACACAGGACAAGGTCACCGCAGAGTACGGCCGCATTGATGCACGTATAGCGTTTCCGTTGACTGCCAACGGATTGTGGCCTGCCTTCTGGATGCTCGGCAACAACCTCGCCACCGACCTCGGCGACAGCGATGACATCGATCGCCGCGTAGCCGAACTCGAGGCGCAGGGCAGGGTAGTGTGGCCTAAGTGCGGCGAGATAGATATCTGCGAAATGGGACACAAGAACGGCATCCTCAACGGTACACAGGATCGATATTTCAACGGCGCCTGTCACTGGGGTGAGAGTTGGAACAACGGCGCGTACCCCAACGTAGGCGAGTTCCACACCTGGGACTACCCGCTGCAGGGTGACTTCCATTTGTTCACGCTTATCTGGACGGAGGACAGCATCGCCATGTACCTCGATCTGGATCGCCTCGGCAAGGCGGAGTTCGTAGGCGTTTACCCCGACGCTGAGCCGTACTTCTCGCTCTCGCTGCGCGGCAAGGACATCAACCAGCCCGGACACTACTTCAACCATCCGTTCTATCTCGTGCTGAACCTCTCGGTCGGCGGCTTCTTCCCCGATATGCCCAACCCCGAGAAGTACTCTGACTCTATCTCCGCATCCCTTCTCGACCCCGTCACCGCCCTGCCCGCCGACGGCACTCCGGTCAAGATGTACGTGGACTACATAAAAGTGTATAAACAAAGATAAAAAAGAACGAACACGGAGAAACACGGAAAACCACGGATTACATTGCTTCCGTAAAAGTCTGTGCAAGTCCGTGTAGAAATAAAAAAGAAACGAACACGGAATAGCACTGAAAATCACGGATTACATTGCTTCCGTGAAAATCTGTGCAAGTCCGTGTAGAAAGAAAAAAGAAACGAACACGGAGAAACACGGAAAATCACGGATAACATTGCTTCCGTGAAAATCTGTGCAAGTCCGTGTAGAAAGAAAAAAGAAACGAACACGGAATCCCACGGAAAGGCACGGATTAAATGTTTCCGTGAAAATCTGTGCAAGTCCGTGTAGAAATAAAAAAGAAACGAACACGGAGAAACACGGAAAACCACGGATTACAATGCTTCCGTGAAAATCCGTGTAGAAGGAAAAATGAACGAACACGGAACAGCACGGAAAACTCACGGATTACATTGCTTCCGTGAAAGTCTGTGCAAGTCCGTGTAGAAAGAAATAATATTATGGCTTTAGTGTGTGCAGATAAGAGTTATTCAATACGCGGCGCAGCAATGAAAGTATATGATATATTAGGTGCAGGATTTGTTGAGTCTGTGTATCAAGAAGCATTTGAGATAGAGCTGCAAAGAAGGGGTATACCTTATCAGCGTGAAGTAGAAATTGATGTATATTATGACGGAATATTGTTAGAAAAGAAATTTAGGGCTGATTTCGTGTGCTATGATAATATTATTGTTGAATTAAAAGCTGTCAGTGAATTGGATGGTAATAATATGTTGCAATTGAGCAACTACCTAAAGGCTACTCATAACAAATTAGGACTATTAATAAACTTTGGTAATACATCTGGAGTGGAAATAGAACGATGGGTAAATTAATCCGTGTAGTTGATAAATGAACGAACACAGAACCTCACGGAACTCCACAGAGAACAATGTAATCCGTGTTATTCCGTGAAAGTCCGTGTTCGAAATAGATAAATATTATGAAACTCTCAGTAAAAGAAAAACTCGGTTACAGCCTTGGAGATACCGCGTCACACTTTGTGTGGGACTTGGTAGGCTTTTGGTTACTAATCTTCTACACAGACATCTATGGTCTGTCGCCGGCATTGGCAGGTGTGATCATGTTCGTCGGCTCAATCTGGGATGCCATTATGGATCCCGTTGTCGGCATTATCTCCGACCGCACAACCTCGCGTTGGGGTAAGTTCCGTCCGTACCTGCTCTTCGGTTCGGTGCCGTACGCCATCCTTGCCGTACTGGCATTCACCACGCCGGAGTTCGGGCTGAACGGAAAGTTCGCCTACGCGCTGATCACCTGTCTGTTGCTGCGTACGGCATATGCCTTCGTCAACCTGCCTTACAGCTCGCTTTCCGCCGTCATGACCGATGACTCGAGCGAGCGTGCCGGACTGAACACCTACCGTTTCATCGCGGCGTATATTGGTCAGTTCATTGTCACCGGCGCAGCTCTGTACCTCGTGAAGTGGCTCGGCGCAATAGGCAACGACGGCGTAGTCAACCAGGCGCAAGGCTATCAATATACGGTTGCATTGTTCGGTATCCTCAGTATAGCGTTCTTCCTCATCGCTTTTGGCACAACCCGTGAACGCGTGCCGCAGCCCGAGAAACAGGACAACAACGTCCTCAAAGACTTCAAGTACCTGTTCATGAACAAGGCGTGGATCGTGCTGACCTGCGTGGGCATTGTTTCGTTCATCATGTTTGCCATGCAGAATGCTGCCATCGCGTACTACTTCAAGTATTACATCCACGATGCTGAGAACGTGCAACTGTTCAATGTGCTTGGCACGATTGCCCTCATCGTTGCGCTGCCTGCCTCCAAACCGCTGGCTAAACGCTTCGGCAACAAGATGGTGTATATCATGTCCTCTGTGGTGTCGGGTGTGTTCTTTGCGCTGATCTTCGTCGCAGGTGACAACCTGCCGCTCGTCTATACCTTCAATATCCTCGCCAAGATGGCGTACGCTCCGGCTGTGCCGCTGCTGTGGACAATGCTGGCGGATGTAGCCGATTACGGCGAGTGGAAGTTCAACCGCCGGACAACAGGTCTCTGTTTCTCGGCGTCTGTGCTCGCACAGAAACTCGGCTGGGCTATCGGTGCTGCGGCTGCCGGTTGGCTGCTCAGCGTGACGCACTTTGTGGCAAATGCCGACATGCAATCGGATACAGCCATGATGGGTATCCGTCTGTTAGTCAGCGTTATCCCGGGTGTACTCTACGCCTCCTGTGCCCTCGTCATGTTGTTCTACAATCTCGACAACGCCACCATGACGCAGATGAAATCCGACCTCGACGCACGAAGGAATAGTTAAACGAACACGGAATCCCACGGAAAGGCACGGATAACAATGAATTCCGTGTAAATCCGTGAAACTCCGTGTAGAAATAAAAAAGAAACGAACACGGAAAACCACGGAAAGGCACGGATTAAATGTTTCCGTGAAAATCTGTGAAAGTCCGTGTAGAATAGAAAAATATATCATTATGGTACAAGGCAAATATATAAATATCGACGGTGAGAAGTTCTACGAAATCAAGAACTACGACCAAATGCAGCCGTTCTTTATCTCTGTGGCTTCAGATAGTGACCTGTGGATGTATCTGTCATCAACGGGCGGTCTGACTTGCGGTCGCCGTAGTCCGGATTTCGCACTCTTCCCGTACTATACGGACGACAAGATCACACAGAACTACTCGTTCACCTTCACCGGTGCGCGTACGCTCGTGCGCATTCACTCTTTGAGCAAAGCGGTCTTTGAGCGAAGCGGTCTTTCTTCTTTGAGCGAGCAAGGCGAGCGGTCTATGATCTGGGAACCCTTCAGCATCAACAACGATGCGCTGTATAACATCGAGCGCCGAATCTGCAAATCCGTCACCGGCAACGCCATCCTCTTTGAGGAAACCAACCACACTTGTGGTCTGCTCTTCCGTTACATCTGGCAACCCGCCGACCGCTTCGGTTGGGTGCGCAAGGCGTACATCGAGAACATCGCTCCGCAGCCGCAAGAGTTCGAGATCATCGACGGCTTGCAGAACATCCTTCCCTCAGGTGTCAACCGCCAGACGCAGAACGTCTATTCGACCCTCGTGGACGGCTACAAGAAGATCGAGCAGATCCCCGGCACGACGCTTGCGCTCTACCGCATGGAGGCTATTATGGTCGATAAAGCCGAACCCAGCGAAAGCCTTACGTGCAACACCGTCTATTCGATTGACGCCGACGACTTTGAGCTGCTCACCAGCTCGATGCAACTCGACGCCTTCCGTCACGGCGCAGCTATTCACCCAGAACCCGAATCCAAGGGCGTACAGGGTGCGTACCTGCTGCACAAAACCCTGACCCTCGACCCCGGCAAGAGCCAAGCTTGGCTCTTCGTGATGGACGTCGAGAAAGACGCCTGCGATGTCCACGCCATGCTCCAGGAGATAGCCAACCCCGACCACAAGCAGCTCGTTCTCGACGCCCTGCGTGCCACCACGGCGAACATCCGCGCTATTGTTGCCCACAACGACGGCGTACAGTCCACCGGCGACGAAGCCCAGGATGCCCGCCACTTTGCCAATGTGCTGTTCAATACGATGCGCGGCGGCTATTATGCGGACGATTACACCATCCACATAGCCGATTTCGCCAACCATATTCGCATCTTCAACACGGCTCTCTACGAGCAGTACAAACCGATGCTTGACTCCCTGCCCGAGCAATTGAAACGTAGCGACCTGGAGAACCGCATTATAGACTGCATGGATCATCAGCTGCACCGCCTCTTTATGGAGTACCTGCCGCTGACGTTCTCGCGCCGTCACGGCGATCCCTCGCGTCCGTGGAACAGCTTCGACATCCGCGTGCGTGACAAACAGGGCAACCCGCTCATCGCGTATCAGGGCAACTGGCGCGATATCTTCCAGAACTGGGAGGCACTCAGCGCCTCGTACCCCGACTACACCAACGCGATCATCGCCAAGTTCCTCAATGCCACTACCGCGGACGGCTACAACCCCTACCGCATCACTTCCGAAGGCATTGACTGGGAAGTCATCAACCCCGATGATCCGTGGTCAAATATCGGCTACTGGGGCGATCATCAGATCATCTACCTGAGCAAACTCCTCGAACTCAGCCGTGAGCACGATCCCAAGGCACTCATCGACCTGCTCTCTATGCGCGAGTTCGCCTTTGCCGCTGTGCCGTACCGCATCAAGTCGTACGACGAGATTGTTGCCAACCCCAAAGACACCATCCGCTTCGACCAAGCCGCACACGAGCGCATCCTCAATTTGGTCAAGACCTACGGTCAGGA
>CADBAZ010000012.1 GCA_902792835.1 uncultured Bacteroidales bacterium | reverse complement strand
CTCTTGAAAGACGGTGCAAAGGTATAACAAAAAAAAGACATCCGCAAGAAACGGATGCCTGAATCAAATGAGAATCAAATGAATCAAATAAAAATCAAAAGAGAATCAAATAGAGGGGCGTTTTCAATCAAATGGATCAAATGAAAATCAAATGAAAAAAATCAATAATATGCGGCAAAATTGGGATACCCGAAACTGATTTCTTTTCCGAAATAGGCTTTCAACTCTTCAAATGTTTGTTTTTTGTTATAGCCATCGGTATTCAGCACTTCCAGTTCGCGATAGTGCTTGATGAACTTGACCAGTTTGGGAGCACCGGCTTTAGCTGCATCATGGTACAATGCCTCAAATTCCGCAACGGAATATGTGCCCAGTTCGCTAAGTTTATCCGGTACAAGGAATGGCATGGATACTGCATGAGCCGTAGCATGATCCGGTGCAGTCGATTGACGGACTTCATACTCCGGCATCGTCTCTTTCCATTGATGCGTTTCCGTGATTGTTGATGGGGTGCAATAATTGTTGGTGATCGGTGCGTAGTAGTTGTATTGCGTGCCGATGTTGTACTGGATATTCTGCTGGTTTTCCATTGTTTTGAGTTGTTTTTGCAGTTGTTGTTTGTCGTTGATGAGTTGTTGTGCTTGTTGTCTGAGGTCGGTGAGTTCCGCCATCATGTCGGTCATGAAGTCCTGTTCGGCGAAGAGTTTTTCACCGGAGTGGATGAACCGTTCGTAGAGGTTCATTCCCTCGTAAAAATCCTCGTTGCGGTCTTCGAGCAGGATGCTCCGGCAGTGCCGTGCCCGCATGCCATCCGTGCGGTCGAGCATGGCGGCGAGGGTGATGAGGGTGATGGCCATCAGTTGGCGGTCTCTGCCCATGCTGTCATACACCATCATATCGTACTCTATCCGGTCGCCGCTGCACTGTGTACCGAACATATACGCTGCCAGATAATGGGCGGTGTTCATCACGCGCAGTACGGGGATCTCGATGTTCTGCCCGATGCTGAACAGATGGCACTGCATGCCATTAAGCCCCTCGATGAGGAGCTCGTCAGCATATAAAAAAGTTCTGAAAATTGCAAGTTTTTTTTCAGAAATTTTACTTGCAAAATTAAGATTGTTTTTACGCGTTGATACACATATCGTTACGAGCCTCACGGAGCCCGATTTTGGACATGTAAAAAAATTTTGCATTTTTTTGCCAAAAAATTTGCAAATATCGAACCATGTGACAATCAAAGTGTTACAGGGGCGTCGGATGGCAAAAATTGGTGCAAATTGTCGTAAATGGTTGATTTATTGAGTTCATTGCAATAATGGGGATTTTCTCATCCATGTCATCCGTGGCAAGCAGGTCATGCTTGACCGTGATCGTTGCGCGAGCGTTTCGATTTAGACAAGAATAAGTCTTCCGTGGTTTCGAGGATTATAGCAGAAGCTGTTTCGGATGGTTTATTGAAACCTGCTGATGAAGAAAACGAGGCAAAAAAGTTCTCGACATATATCCCCTACTATGCGTGAGTTTTATTTTCACGGAAAATGCAAGTCGCGTGTAACTGGTAGATTTTAAGGGAGTTTTTATTTGCAAATAAAATCATCTCTCCCCCGCAGGGTATAAACCCGAGCGTCCCAACCATGACGTTAAACCGTTTCGCTGAGCTCAGCAGCGTAAAAAAGTGAGTACATAGAAGGCGTTTATTCATGCACTTGCCGTGCTGCGATCTGCGTAGCTGTACGACGCTTGTTATGGCGCGCATGGCTAAAAAGGTTAAAAGTTACATCCGATCGAATCGGGAAAATCATCTTTTCTCCGTCCATTCCGTGCAGATTCTATCTGCACATCAGTTCTTCCTGTCAATTTTTCCAATTTTTCCTTCATTTCCCCGCCCATTTTCCCTCATCTCATTAAATTTTTCACTTTTCCCCTCGATTTCTTCCAAAAACCACTCTAACTATTTGCTTTTTTGATATTTTTTTTGTAACTTTGTAGGCGGATTGAGTTCATTCCATTTTGGAATATACTCAAAATCCAACTTGTTCCAAAATGGAACCAGTTCGAACACTTGCAAAAAATGCAACAGTCGAAAAGCAGAATTAGGTTAGCGCAAAATTTGCGACACCCTAAAATATTCAACATGACGAACGAAATAGTATTATATCAACCCAACGACCAACTATCAATAGAGGTCAAATTGGAAAATGAAACTGTATGGCTCACACAACAGCAGATGGCCATGCTGTTCAATACCACACGTAACAATATCACGCTGCATATTGGAAACATCTTCAAAGAAGGGGAACTGGACAAAGATTCAGTATGTAAGGAATCCTTACTAACTGCCGCAGATGGGAAGGTATATAAAACTAATTTCTATAACTTAGATGTCATTATTTCAGTCGGTTATCGTGTTAAATCAATCGTTGGTACCAAGTTCCGCCAATGGGCTAATAAGGTAATTAAAGACTACATGCTCAAAGGCTATGCGGTCAATCAGCGTTTATTGGCGATGGAGGAACGTATTGACCACAGGTTCCACTCCATAGAAAACACCTTAGCAGACCACCAAGAAAAGATTGATTTCTTCGTCCGAACATCCCTTCCTCCGGTTGAACAAGTATTCTTTGAAGGCGAGTTCTTTGAGGCGCGCGTATTATTGGAAAAGATCATCAAGACCGCCACAAAGCGCGTCGTCATTATTGACACATACATAGATGCCGCAACATTCGAAATGTTGGATGTACGTGCCAAGGGTGTAACTGCCGACATTTATTCTGATGGTCTGTACAAGACCTTACGCGACACGCACAATGCGTCCGCTGGTGTGCAACCCATTAACACGCATAAATGGTCAACGGCCTCGCACGACCGATGGCTGATTGTGGATGACCGCTTGTACCATTGTGGTCATTCGGTCAAAGATTTAGGCAAGAAACTTTCGGCAATCATGCTCATGGGTGAATCGCCGGAAGCAATATTGAACCATGTGAGATAGTATAATTGCAATTTTTGCAACTATACAAACTAATCGTCCTCTCTCTAAGACGTTAAACCCGGAGCAATCTATCGGCCAATCTTGACCGATATAAAACAAATTAACAACACACCGCCTATGGCATAAAACAACAGACAAACAACATACATAAATAATAAAGCATTCAGCTAAGAACTTGGGCCTTCGAAAACTGGACACTTTCGAACGCAACGACGTGAGCCTTGTTCGGTAGATATTTGGTTTAGTAAGGTAGTCCAGAAATCCTCGAAGACCCAGATTGAAGCTAACAAGCCTCACGTTTTTCGTGTACATATACAAACAATTATAAACGGAGTAAGCCGAAAATCCGATGAAGAGTAGGCGAATCATAAACAATTTAATATTATGGCAAACAAAAAGAATGATTTGGAGCAATCCTATTACAATCCTACAGAGGATCTGCAAAAAGAAGAAAAAAGAAAACCACTTGAGCCCACACCTCAAGGTAACCCTTTAAATGAAACAACAAACAATGGAAACTAATTTTATTGAGTTGCGTGATGAAAACTCGTCCACGAACAATGCACATGTTTTGGTTTTAACCGAGAATTTTGTCAATTCTATTGACAAATGCAGAACGGGTTATTATGACCAAAATAGAGATGAAATAATCTTAAAAAAGAAAATCAAAGAAGGCATTTGTTTGTATGAAGCGGGAAAAGACTTAGAGTCAACGCTACGTGGAATTTATGAGTTGCGGGAAACAAATATTAATAACTTATTGTATGAATATATCAGAAAAAAATGAAAATTAAACTATTTGCTCTATTGCTCGCTGTAGCAGCAAGCATGGGGATAAGTTGGGCAGAAACGGCACTAATCATCCAGCCGTTAACCGGCGATGAGCAAGCAAACGCACTTGCGCAAATCGGCTACGTGAAAGTGACGCCTGATTCGCTCTTTGTGTTCTCACATGGTGATCTCTTGCTTTCAAAGACAGCAATCAAGGACATCCGTCACATTCGTTATGGAAAACCAAAGGAATTAACGGGCATTGACAATGTGCAAAGTACCACTACTTGTCGCGTTTATCCGAATCCGACACAAGACAGACTTGTGATTGAAAATGCAGAAGGCGAAAAGGTGTATATCTTTGACATCAACGGACGCTTGCTGCAAACCGCTAACCTGCAAGATGGGAATGCGACGCTCAATGTAAGTCCTCTGCCGCAAGGCGAGTACTTGCTTCTTTTGAACACTCAAACAGTTAAATTTATAAAACATTAAAGTTATGAAAAAGTTCTTTTTATCTCTTGCCGTTTTCGTAATGGCGCTCTGTGCAAATGCACAAACAAATCAGTATTTCTGGTACAATGGTAATTTGATGATGGGCAATCCGATTGCTCAAATCGACAGTGTTACATTTGGAGAAGGCGAGCCTGCAGACACACTCCACATTATGCTCCCACGCACGATTATCAAAACGGTACATGATACGGTGTATATCACTATTCATGATACCGTTTGTCCGAATGATGTGCCGGAAGGTGCATTGAATGGTCTCTTCTCTGTCGCTGCAGATAAGAAAGTGCGTTTCTCTAAGGGTAATTTACAATACCAAGCATCTACCGACACTTGGCGTTTTGCCGAGAATCAATATGATTTTATAGGTGAAGGAAACGAAAATATTTCATCCACTTATAATGGCTGGATTGATTTGTTCGGTTGGGGAACAGGAAATAACCCAACACTATCCACTACATCAACCTCAGCTTATTCAACATACGTAGAATGGGGAAATAATATTGACGTAAATGGAGCGAATAAATGGTATACATTAACCGTTGAAGAATGGGGATATTTATTCGGAGGACGCACTAATGCTTCATCACTATATGGAGCTGCATCTATCAATGGAATAAATGGCGTGATCCTTTTGCCGGATAATTGGATTCTTCCATCTGGTTTAACATTTAATGCTGGTATGGCAACGAGTGGTTCGTATAACTCTGTAAATACTTATAGTTTATCTGAATGGCAACAGTTAGAGGCTAATGGCGCAGTTTTCTTGCCTGCATCTGGGTATAGATATGGAAAATCATTTTATCAAGAAGATAATGGGACATATTGGTCAAGTAGTCCATGTAGCAGAGGTGCTTACAATTGTGATTTTCATAGCAATTATATGCATCCTCAGCAAGAAGGCGATTTGTATTGGTCTCAAGCAGTTAGACTTGTAATTGCAGAATAATTAATTATTAAGGATACCATTTTGTTATGGATAGCAGGCGGACATGTTCCGCCTGCTTTTGCGTATATAAACGAAGAATTGAAACTTATGATAAAAATGGTAACCATCAACTGTGTGTAGTCGTTTGATTTATTGTTGCGTGGCACCTATACAAGCTTCCGGATGCGACACAATCCAATTCTGCGGCAAAAGCTGGAAAATATCTTTTCAATCCGTATACGGGACAATATCGGGAGTGATGGTGCGTGAACTGGTCATCAATTTCGCGCTCGGGGAACATTTCATAAACTTGAAAATTGCGCTCAGGGAACATATTGACTTTGCAAAAATTGCGCTCAGGGAACATATTTGCAAAAATATTTGCATAATTCATTTATTTTTAGTATCTTTGCAGTAATTTTAAAAATACGAATATGGAAGAGCATATTCTACTTTCCGAAGGTGCAAAGATTATACCTATAGAAGTGAAATCAGAAGGCTACAACAAGCATGCATCGCTTGATGAGTTCTGTAAAAAGTTCTCCGCACGTGTCGGATGTCGGTATTTGGTTTATATCAAAGACTTGCGCAAAGACGAACAGACAACGCTTGTTCCTGTATATATGACCGGATTGTTGTAACCGCACTCTCGCACTCTGCCTGATGAGTGCAATCAGTTTCGCAGGCAACCGCCAAGTATCGACCCCTCTGCCGGTTTGACAGCGTGATAGATGGTTGTGATGCCGAAGGTGAGGGGGGTGATGGTGATGTCGGTGAAGCCTGCGGCACGGAGATGGTCGGCAAACGCTTCGCCGTAAGGGAAACCTTTGACCGAACGATTGAGGTAGGAGTATGCCCCTTTGTCACGGCTAAACAGGTTGCCGATGAACGGCAAAATATGCGTGAAATACAGGTCGTACGACCAGCGGATAAGCGGATTCGTAGGGTAGGAGAACTCCAGAATCATCAGTTCGCCGCCCGGGCGCAGCACACGGTGCATCTCACGGATGCCTTCGTTCATATCGGCGAAGTTACGCACGCCATAGGCGCTGGTGACGGCATCGAACGAGGCGTCGGCATAGGGCATAGCTTGCGCGCTGCCGTAGTCGAAAGTGACAAGGTCTTGGTAGCCAAGCTTGGCTACTTTTTGTTCGCCGATAGCCATCATCTTACGGCTCAGGTCAATGCCGGTGATATGCGAGGCTTTGCGCTGGCGCAGGATCTCGATGGTCAGGTCGGCTGTGCCGATGGCGACGTCGAGGAGCTGCGCGCTTGAGCTTTGCGTTTGAGCTTTCGAGTTTGAGAGTTGGCGGACGGCTTGACGACGCCAGCGGCGGTCGATGTTGAGCGAGAGCACGTGGTTGAGGCTGTCGTATGTGCCCGCTATGCGGTCGAAAAGTTGTCCGATATGTTGTTTTTCGTTATTCATCGGGTGCAAAGATACAAAAAAAAACTGAATAATGCAAAATATTTGACGATTCTCTTGCAAAATTCAGAAAAATTTTGTAATTTTGTAGCGTGAAGGGGAAAGAAGTTGAGAGTTGAATGTTGAGAGTTGAAAGAAGTCGTCTAGTTGAGAGTTGAAAGTTGTGTTGAAACCGTATATGATGTCGGGGATAGTGGAGGCGGGCTGTGATGAGGCAGGTCGCGGACCGTTGGCAGGCAGCGTGTTTGCCGCGGCGGTTATTCTGCCGCCGGACTTTACCAACGAGGTGCTGAACGACTCAAAGCAACTGACCGAACGACAACGTTACGCCCTGCGCGAGGTGATAGAGCACGAAGCCGTGGCATGGGCAGTAGCCGAGGTGACGGCGGAGGAGATAGACCGCATCAATATTCTGCAAGCATCGATCACGGGTATGCATCGTGCACTGGCTGCGCTCAAAGACAAACAGGGGCAGCCGATAGTGCCGGAACATATACTGGTGGACGGCAACAAATGGAAACCCTACGTACCCGAAGGCGGGCTGCTGGAAGTGCCGGCACGGACAGTGGTTAAGGGCGATGCAACATACATGAGCATAGCGGCGGCGAGTGTGCTGGCGAAGACCTACAGGGACGATTATATGCTGCGGCTGCACGAACAGTACCCGATGTACGGCTGGGATGAGAACAAAGGTTACCCCACAGCCGCGCATTATGAGGCGATACAGAAGTATGGCGTAACGCCTTATCATAGGAAAAGTTTTAATTTGAAGTTAAAATAAGTTGAGAGTTGAGTGTTGAGCGTTCTACACTAAACACTCAACTTTAAACACTAAACAAATATTAGTTATGCAAATCTTTATGACAAACAGAGATCAGCAGCAGCCGCGTCGTGGCGGGTGCTTGCGCGGTTGCCTTATTGCGTTGGCAATCTACTTCGTGTGCAGTTTTATCTGCGGATTGATCCTGGGCGATATGTTCAGTTCGCCGAAGGTCAAGCTGGAGGACTACAGCATCTATAACCTTGAACTCGACGGAACACTCGTAGAGCAAGGTCAGGACTCCAACCCCTTTGCTGACGTGATGAAAGACCTGCCGATGTACGGCGATCAGGTGGAAACAACGGGTCTGGATCAGATATTGGACAATATCCGTCTTGCCGAACAAGACGACAAGATCAAGGGTATATACCTGCACGGCGGCACAATGAGCATGGCTCCGGCTTCGGCTAAGGCTATCCGCGACCGTCTGCAACTGTTCAAGCAGCGTTCGGGCAAGTGGATCATCGCTTACGCCGACGACTACAATGCTACGAACTACTACGTGGCAACCGTTGCCGACAAGATCTACCTGAACTTCACCGGTCACATCGGCTGGCACGGTACAGTGGCACAGAAGATGTATTACACCCGACTGATGGAAAAGGTTGGCGTGGAGATGCAGATCCTAAAGGTCGGCACGTACAAGAGTGCCGTCGAGCCGTTCTTCCGCACCTCGATGTCCGAGGCTGACCGTCAGCAGACGAAGCTCTACTTGCAAGGTATATGGGACGAGTACCGTCAGGCTGTCAGTGCCGCACGCGGCATCAGCGAGGCGGATCTGGATCGCTATGCCGACGAGTTTATCGAGCTGGAGAATGCCGAGCGTTTTGTGGCATGCCAGATGGTGGATAGCGTAGTCTATCGCGAGGATATGGACGAGATACTGCGCATCATGAGCGGCTCGAAGGACTACAAGCTGATGAGTACCGCCAAACTCGCCAATGTAGAGCGCCCGAAAGCCAAAACCAAAGAGCGCGTGGCTGTGCTGTATGCTGAAGGAACGATCAACGCCGATGGCGGCGACGGTATCACAGCTGAAGGCTTACTCAAACAGATCAAGAAGATCAAGAAAGACGACCAGGTGAAAGCCGTAGTCTTCCGCGTCAACAGCCCGGGCGGCAGTGCCGATGCCAGCGAGGAGATATGGCACGGAGTCAAGGATCTGCAAGCCAAAGGTCTGCCGGTTGTCGTTTCGATGGGCGATTATGCTGCGTCGGGCGGTTACTATATCTCGTGTGCAGCGGATTATATCTACGCCGAGCCGACGACCCTGACGGGTTCGATAGGCATCTTCGGTACTATACCAAACGTCAAGAAACTCCGCGAGAAGATCGGTCTGGATATGGACGAGGTCGGTACGCACAAGCACTCCGGCTTGAACGCCTCGATCATTTTCAACGGTATGAACAAAGAGGAGCAGGCAATGATGCAAGCGATGATTGAGCGCGGATACGATCTGTTCACACGCCGTTGTGCCGATGGACGCAAGACTACACAGGACGAGATCAAGAAGATTGCCGAAGGTCGCGTTTGGCTGGGCAAGGATGCAATAGGCATCGGCTTGGTTGACAGCCTGGGCAACATCAGCGACGCTATCACCAAAGCAGCCGAGCTGGCAGGTATTGAGAGCTACGACATCAACTACTACCCCGAAAAGAAAGATCCGCTGGAGGAGATGATCAAGATGCTCAGCGGCGAAGACACCGAGGAAGAGCGACTGATTGCCCGCATCAAGACCTTCGCCAAAGAGCCGCGTGTGCTGATGCTCATGGAGCCGGTGGTATTCAAATAAATGTTAAGATGGTTTTTCTGCCAAAAAACGTTAAACAGTTAAGATGGTTTTCTCTGGCGAGAAAACGTTATGTAGTTAGAAACTAATCTCTTTAACGTTTCGATGTCAACCGAAACCATTTTAACCATTTAACGTCGCGAAGGCGACCTCTTTAACCCATTAACAAAAATGTCTTGGCGTTGGATAGGAGCACCGTTGGCGGTGATGTACGGGGGCGTGATAGCCTTGCGGCACTTGCTGTATGACGAGCACCTGCTGCCGACCTACACACCGCATATACCTACCATCTGCGTAGGCAACCTTGCTGTAGGCGGCACGGGTAAGACACCGATGGTGGAGTACCTGGTCCGTCTGCTCCGACGCGAAGGCTACAAGGTGTGCGTACTCTTGCGCGGGTACAAACGCACAACACGAGGATTCGTGGTGGCTACCTCATCCGCTACCGCCGAGACGATAGGCGACGAGGCGATGCAGATACACCGGAAGTTCCCCGACGTGCTGACCGTGGTGTGCGAGGAGCGTGCTTTGGCTATCCGCAAACTGCAGAGGATGCACAATCCGCCGGATGTGATCTTGCTGGATGATGCCTACCAGCATCGAGCTATTCATTGCGGATTGACAATTCTGCTCACCGCCTACGACCGCTTGTACGTCAACGATCATCTGCTGCCTTGGGGATCGCTACGCGATATACCGTATCGTGCATCGAAAGCGAACATTATTGTGGTGACCAAGTGCCCGGACACGATCCGCCCGATAGACAAGCGGGTGGTGGATAGCAAACTTCGTCCGGCAACGTTTCAGCACCTGTATTTCTCAAGGATGCAATACGCCGATGTGCCTGTCAAAGGCGTGCCGCTGGTAGTGACCGGCATAGCACAGCCGGAGTACATGATAGCGCATATCCGCAGCATTGAACCGCAGACAGAAGTGCTGACCTATCCCGATCATCACCGCTTCACTCCGGCGGATGTGAATGAGATCATCCGCCGTGCCGAACGATGTGATTGCGTCCTGACCACTGAGAAAGACATGCAGCGCTTCGCACTGACCGACATCGTTGAGCGACTGAGCAAGCCGATTATTCCCTTGCCCATCCGCATGACGGTGGATCAGGAAACACGTTCGTTTGACGATGATGTGCTCACCTACGTAAGGGAGAGCAAGCATAAACAAAGTTTATGATATCTGACTTCTGATATCTGACTTCTGACATCTACTATATGACTATTATCCGCCTCATACGACGATTTGCCGCGCCATACACATGGCTGGTCGGGTTGAACCTGCTGTTCAATCTGCTGTCCACGGTGTTGTCGCTGTTCTCGTTTGCGGCGATCATCCCTGTGTTGCGCATCCTGTTCGGCATCAGCGAGGTGGATGCGACGTATGTGGATCTGAGCAGCGTGGAAGGTTTTCAAGCGTGGCTGACGGCTGCCAAGGACAATCTGTACTGCCTGCTTGCTGAGATGATTGCGGCGCATGGCGCGGGAGTGATGCTGGCGTGGTTGGGACTGTTTCTGGCATTGATGACGGGACTGAAATGCCTGACAGCGTGGCTGGCGAACTACTTCATTGTGCCGGTGCGTACGGGCGTGTTGCGCGATCTGAGGCGGCAACTGTATGATAAGGTGGTCAGTCTGCCGTTAGGGTATTTCACCCGTGAGCGCAAAGGCGATATCCTCTCACGCATGACGAACGATGTGAATGAGGTGGAGGCGAGCATCATGTCCGCATTGGATGTGCTGTTCAAAGACCCGGTGATGATCGTTGTGTATCTGCTCACACTGTTTGTTATCAGTTGGAAGTTGACGTTGTTTGTGCTCGTCTTGCTGCCGTTGGCAGGTTTGCTCATCGGGCGAATAGGTCGTAACCTCAAGCGGGCATCGAAGCATGGTCAAGAGCAGAATGCCGATATCCTGAGTCAGATTGAAGAGACCTTGTCCGGCTTGCGTGTGGTGAAAGCATTCAATGCCGAACAGAAACTCCGCGAACGGTTCAGCCGGCTGATTGATGCCACGCGACAGACCTTCAACCGCATCAACCGGCGCTACTATCTGGCGCACCCGGTATCGGAGTTCCTCGGTACGTGTCTGATAGCGGTGATCTTGTGGTTTGGTGGCATACTGATCCTGGAGGGACACAGCACGATCGATGCGGCAACGTTCATCTATTATCTGGTGATCTTCTACTCGATCATCAACCCCGCCAAAGACCTGAGCAAAGCCGGTTATTCGGTGCGTAAAGGTCGCGCTTCGCTTGAGCGTATTGACCGCGTGCTGGCTGCGCAATCGACTATTACTGAGGCTGCTGATGCCCAGCCGATAGAAGGGTTTAACGTGGCAGTAAGCTATGAGCATGTCACTTTCGGTTACGATGTGTCGCAGCCTGTAGTGCACGATATTGACCTGACAATCCGTAAAGGGCAGGTAGTGGCACTGGTCGGACAATCGGGTAGCGGCAAGACAACACTCGCCGACCTGTTGCCGCGGTTCTACGACGTGCAGCAAGGAGCTATCCGCATTGACGGAAGAGATATACGTGGGTTGCGGCTGCATGATCTGCGCGAACTCATCGGTTACGTCAATCAGGATGCTATCCTGTTCAACGACACGATATACAATAACATCACCTTCGGCGTGGATACTACGCAGCCTGCGCCGGACGGTTTGACGTGGCAGCAGGCTGTGGAGCGTGCGGCAAAGATTGCCAATGCGCACGAGTTCATTATGGCAACGGCTGAAGGCTATCAGACCGGCATTGGCGACCGCGGTTCGCGTCTGTCAGGCGGTCAGCGGCAACGCATCAGCATAGCGCGGGCTGTGCTCAAGAATCCGCCTATATTGCTGCTTGACGAGGCAACCTCTGCACTTGATACCGAGTCCGAACAACTCGTGCAACAGGCATTGGAGCAACTGATGAAAGACCGCACGACGCTCGTCATAGCCCACCGACTGAGCACGATACGTAATGCCGACCTCATCTGCGTGCTGCACGAGGGACGCATCGTCGAACAAGGCACACATACCCACCTCATCAAACAAGGCGGCTACTATAGCCGCCTCGTCAAGATGCAAGATCCTGATAAAGGTTGAGACCTATTCGTGGCAATCAGCTTCGCTCTTCAGGTTAGAGAACGGAGAACGTTGGATGGTAACAACTGCGTCGCCAAATATCAACTCCTGAGCTTGCTTCAATTTTGCGGCATACGCATCAATATCATTACTCGTACCAAACACGTACGTAGTAGCAACTTCCTTACTGTCAACGACAGCAGTCAGTTTGTAGCACATCTTTGTGTCACCGCACGACATCAATCCTAATGTCAGAACTGCGGCGCATGCAATAATTACTTTTTTCATTTTATTGTTTTTTTTGATTGTTATTGTTTGTTGCCCACAAGGCTGCTTATCTCGCTTAGTTTGTTCAGCGCCTCAAGCGGCGTGAGCGAATTGATGTTCAGACTCCTGAGTTCGTCGCGAATCTGTTCTAATACCGGATCGTCGAGTTGGAAGAACGACAGTTGCAGTCCGTCGCGCGTTTGTCCGATGCCTGTTACCGGTTTGGCTACACCGGCGGCATCGCTCTCCAATTGTTTCAAGATAGCATTCGCACGCTGAATAATGCTTGCCGGCATTCCGGCAATCTTTGCCACATGGATACCAAAGCTGTGCTCACTGCCGCCGCGAACGAGTTTGCGGAGGAAGATGACTTTGTTGTTTACCTCACGCACGGATACATTGTAATTACGTATGCGCGTGAAGGAAGCCTCCATCTCGTTGAGTTCGTGATAGTGGGTAGCGAACAGCGTCTTGGCGTGGTGCTGATTCTCGTGAATATACTCCACGATAGCCCACGCTATACTGATGCCGTCGTAGGTGGACGTGCCTCGTCCGAGTTCGTCGAAGAGCACCAGACTGCGCTCGCTGAGGTTGTTGAGGATGCTTGCCGCCTCGTTCATCTCGACCATGAAGGTCGATTCGCCTTGCGAGATGTTGTCGCTTGCGCCCACGCGGGTGAAGATCTTATCGACGATACCGATGTTGGCGCTCTCTGCCGGCACGAACGAACCCATCTGCGCCATCAGTACGATGAGGGCTGTCTGGCGGAGTAGGGCGGACTTACCTGCCATGTTCGGGCCTGTGAGGATAATGATCTGCTGACCGTTGTTGTCAAGCAGTACATCGTTGGCTATATACTCCTCGCCGAGCGGGAGGTTTTTCTCTATTACGGGGTGACGGCCTTGGCGGATGTCAATCACCAGGCTGTCGTTGATGTCCGGGCATATATACTTGTTCTCGGCTGCTGTGGCAGCAAAGCTGAGCAGACAGTCGAGTTGTGCGGCTACGTGTGCATCGGTCTGCATCATCGGCACGTACTCAACAAGCGACAACATCAACTCCTGATACAGACGGGACTCAATTATGTCAATGCGATCGTTGGCTGCAAGAATCTTCTCTTCCAGGGCTTTGAGTTCGGGTGTTATATACCGTTCGGCATTGGCGAGTGTCTGCTTGCGAATCCACTGTTCGGGCACGTTGTCCTTGTAGGTGTTACGCACCTCGAGGTAGTAACCGAAAACGTTGTTGAAGCCGACTTTCAAGCTGGTGATACCGGTGCGCTCTATCTCGTTCTGGCATACACGTTCTATTGCCTCGCGGCTGTGATCACGCAGCTCGCGCAGTTCATCGAGTTCGTCATCCACGCCCGAGGCGATGGTGTTCGGTCGTCCTTGCGCCAAAGGCGGGTCGGGAACGATCTGCCGCCTGATCCGCTCGCGCATCTCCACGCACAGGCTGATGTTTTCGCCCAGGCTGTTCAGGTAGGAGTTGTTCTCCGCCTTTTCGCAGATCTGCTTGATGGGCTGCAAAGCACCGAGCGCATTGCCGAGTTGCACCATTTCGCGTGGACCTATTCTGCCCGTGGAAACCTTGCTCACCGTGCGCTCCATATCTTGCAGCAGGCTGAGGCTCTCGCGAATCTGTTCGCGCTGATCCGGATGGCGGAAGAAGTACTCCACAACCGACTGCCTGTTGCGTATAGGTCGCACCTCTTTGAGCGGGAACGTCATCCAGCGGTACAACATGCGTGCACCCATCGGCGTGACGGTTTTATCGAGGATATCGAAGAGTGTCTTGCTGTCGTCGCTCTGACGGTGGAGTAGTTCGAGGTTGCGGATAGTAAACTGATCGAGCCACACGTACTTGTCTGTTTCCAGACGGCTGAGCGGGTGGATATGTTTGGTTTGCAGGTGTTGGGTTATATCCAGATAATGCAATATACCTGCTGCAGCTACTATGCCGTCCGGCACGCCGGTTACACCGAAACCTTTGAGGTTCGTCGTTTCAAACTGCTTGCGCAGCCGCTCCTCGGCAGTCGTAGGATTGAGCATCCAGTCCTCGAGCTCGAAGGTAAAGAATTTCGATGAGAACAGCCGTTCAAACTCCTGACGCTTGCCGCGCATGAACAGCACTTCTTTCGGCGCGAACTTCGTGAGCAGCGTGCCTATATAGTCCGACGTGCCTTGTGCTACAAGGTACTCGCCGGTGGAGAGATCGAGCAGAGAGATGCCGATACTTGTCTTGGCAAAATTCAGGCAACAGAGCCAGTTGTTCTCTTTCTGCCCGAAACTGGCATCGTTGTAACTTGCGCCGGGAGTGACGAGTTCGGTTACTCCGCGTTGCACCAAGCCTTTGGCGAGCTTGGGGTCTTCCAGTTGGTCGCAGATTGCTACGCGCATACCCG
The DNA here is from genome assembly GCA_902792835.1 of uncultured Bacteroidales bacterium. Classification (GTDB taxonomy): domain Bacteria; phylum Bacteroidota; class Bacteroidia; order Bacteroidales; family Paludibacteraceae; genus Colicola. The sequence continues at coordinate 14,399 of CADBAZ010000012.1, read as the reverse complement.
CCCGAACGAGTTTGGGTAGGTAGGTATCCAAGGCATGAAACGGGAATCCTGCCATGGCTGTGCTATCCACCGCGCCGCCGCCGTTGTTGCGCTTGGTGAGGGTGATGTTCAGTATCTTTGCTGCACGAATGGCATCCTCGGCGTAGGTCTCGTAGAAGTCACCGCAACGGAACAACAGCAGTGCGTCGGGGTACTGCTCCTTAATGCTGCGAAACTGCCGCATCATCGGTGTCAATTGCTCATTTGCCATACTTTCAACTATCAACTTTCAACTAATAAAAATCTATCGCTAATTTGATATTATATCTTCTGCCGGTCAGGTAGTTCGGGCTCGCCCACTGGTAGCCGTCGGCATCGCTCACCCAAAAGTACGAGTTGACGTTGCGCCAGTCCACAAGGTTGAATACCTCAAAACCGATCGTCCACTGCTTGACATGTTTGGACTTTTTCATGTACTTGTAGTTATGCGCATTGCTCACATGCGTCAGACCAAGGTCTATACGGCGGTAGTCAGGCATTCGTCCTTGTCCGCGCAGGGTTATGCTTCGCGGAGCGCCGAACGGCAACCCTTCCGCCCACACGAAGCGCAGGTGTGCATGCAGTTGCGGCAGCTGCGGCAGGTAGTCCTGGAAGAACATGGCGAACTGATACCGCTGCTCCTGTGGCGCATGCAGCCAACCGAGTTCGGGGTGGGTGAGCAGTTGTTCGCGCGAGCGCATCGTCGAGAAACTGATCCAACTGTCTGCACCGGGAACGAGTTCGCCGTAGAGCTTGAGATCCAAACCGATCGTGTAGCCGCGCACATCGTTCTGACCGGAATAACGTACGCGCACGTTATCCACCGTATAACTTACGCCCCGATCCATATATTTGGCGTAGGCTTCCGCCGTCAGTTTGAACGGACGACCCATGGCGCGGAAGTAATAATCCGTGCCGAACACGAGTTGCGTAGTGCGTGCGGCTTTGAGTTTGTCGTTGAGTTTGATACGCGTGATGCCAAACTCGTCGGTCACGGTGTCGCGCATCTCTTTGTAGAACGGTGCTTGGTAGTACAGACCTGTGGCGATGCGGAAACTGATGTCACGTTTCCAACCCGGCATGATCACCACCGACGCACGTGGCGAGACGAGCACCTCGTTGTTGAACGACCACCAGTGCAGTCGTGCGCCGCCTGTGAGGATCACCTTGGCTTGGTCGGTATGCCAGGTGTAGGAGTCTTGGATGAACGCTTGCACGCGTCCGCTCAGCAGATGAGCATCGGAGCGCATAGCGTAGTAGAGTTCCATCGTCTGCTCGGTATGAGGCATAGAGTAACCTGCACTATCGCGCCACTCCCACTCGTTGATGCGGTCGGTGATGGATTCTATTTGTCCGCTCAGTCCCCACTTGAGACTGTTGGCATCATGTTTCCATTCGCCGGTGTGTTGCAGTGTGGCTACGCCGGCGGTCAGAGTGTTACGCGCATGCTCGTGATACGTACCTTTGCCAAGAACGGTAGCTGTTTCAGTTGATTCGGACGAGATGACTTGGCTGTTGTCGCCGTGCGAAACTTCCGATCCGTCCATCGGGTGGTCGCTCAGAATATACTCGCCCTGTATGTCGTAGGTCTCGCGTTCGTTGGTATAGAATCCGCTCAAATCAAAGCCTATGCTCACCTCCGGCGAAACGTGCCCGTGAGCACTGAGTGCTCCAAACGCTGTTTGGAACAGGTCTTGCTCCTGACCTTCGTAGTAGATCGTCAGGTTGCGTGCTGTCTGCATCGTACCGAACGACGAGGACATTGAGTCTGGCGTAAAACCGTAGGAGTTCAGGCTGTAGTTCGCCATGAACGCTATTGTCCAATCTGACTGCTGACTGCTGATTGCTGACCGCTGATTGCCTACCCGCCACGTCATGTAGGTTTGGTAGTCGAGGAAGTGCGGACGGTAGTTGCCTTTCGTTTGCAACGAACCGAGCATATATTGCGAACTCTTGTAGCGAACGCCATGCAGTTGGGTGAACGAGCTGTCACCAGCACCGACATAGATGCTGCCGCCATGAAAACCTGCGGTCAGCGATGCCTCGAACGCTTGCGGTCGTTTGTAGGTGATGTCAAGCACCGACGACATCTTATCGCCGTAACGCGAATCAAAACCGCCTGCCGAGAACTGTACATTGTCAACCATTTCGGGGTTGACGAAACTCAATCCCTCTTGTTGTCCGGCACGCACGAGCAATGGTCGATGCACCTCAATGCCGTTGACATACACGGCATTCTCGTCAAAACTGCCGCCACGTACATTGTACTGACTGCTCATCTCGTTGGTCTGGCTCACACCGGCGAAGGTGATGAGCAGACTCTCTATGCTGCTGCCGCTTATGTCGGGAATCACGCGTCGTGTGGTAACATCCACACGATCCATCATATCTTGTTGCTTCTGTATGCCTTTGACTTCCACCTCGGCGAGCTGCTCGCCTGACTCGCGCATCTCAATGTTGATGTTCAGCACATCGCGGTTTGGCAATAGTCGCATCTCAACCGTCTCGTACCCTATCATCGAATACACAATCGTCACCGAATCCAGTTCTCCGCTTTCGACTTTCGACTTTTGACTTTCGACTATTAATTCATAGTACCCGTTCTTGTTTGTTGATGTGCCGACTGCCGTAGTGGCAACGCTCTCCTTCCAGAACACGTTGCACGCTTCGATGCCGCGGTTCTGTTCGTCAAGCACATAGCCATAAAAGCGCACACGAGCAGCGTGCACACTTGCTAACGCAAGCAACAGAAGGACTATCGTTAAAATACGTCTGTACATCACAAATTTGCGCCATATACATACAGCGCCACAAATTACCGTGCAAAGATACTAAAAAATTCTGACATTTGCAAGTGAATACGATATTTTTTGCACAAACGATAAAGAAAAGTAATTTTTGTTTGCAAATATCATTTTTTTTTTGTAACTTTGTAGGCTGAATTGTGTAAACCAATTCGTACGAATTGAAATCCAACGTAATGAGCGAGCTCACAGACATATCGAATCCTGTGTATCACATCCCTGCCATGTTGGGCGAGGTGTTGGACGGTTTGTGCATTGATGCAAGCAAGACGCAGGTGTTTGTGGATGCCACGTTCGGCGGAGGCGGACACAGTCGTGGTATCGCGGAGCGAATGGGCAAACAGTCGCGGCTCTACGGTATAGATCAGGATTTGGATGCCTACGCTAACCGGATTGACGATGAGCGCTTTACGTTCGTAAGGAGTAACTTCCGCTACGTGGCGAACTTTATGGATTACTACGGAGTCAGTCAGGTGGATGGCATTTTGGCGGATCTTGGGGTGAGTTTTCATCACTTTGATGCTGCCGAACGGGGATTCTCTTTCCGCTACGATGCACCGCTTGATATGCGCATGAACGCCAAGCAACGGCTCTCGGCAGCGGATATTGTCAATAGCTATACGGAAGATGAGTTGGCGCGTGTGCTGTACTTGTACGGTGAGTTTAACAACTCGCGTGCCATTGCTGCGCAGATCATCCGCAAACGTGCACAAGGGGCGATACAAACCACCCAGCAGCTGCAAGATTGTGTGCGGCTCAAGGACAAACAGGACTATGCACGCCTCTTTCAAGCCCTGCGCATTGAGGTGAACGACGAACTGGGTGCATTGCGCGAGCTGCTACAGGCATCGGTCGAGTTGCTTGCGCCGGGTGGAAGATTAGTGATCCTGACTTACCACTCGCTCGAGGACCGCATAGTAAAGAACTTCATGCGCTCGGGAAATACCGAAGGCACGATAGAGAAAGACTTTTACGGCAACCCGCTTACGCCTTTCCGCGTGATTGAGAAAGGTCGCACAGCCTCTGCCGAAGAGGTAGCTCGCAACCCGCGCGCCAGAAGCGCCAAACTCCGCGTAGCAGAGAAAATCGCCAATGCGAAAAATGAATAAATGAGAAAATGATTAAATGAGCAAATGATTTTATGGACAAACGACTGAGTTTACTGCAAAAGATCCTGAACGGTGACATCTTCCGTAACGAGAAAGTAGCACAACAGTACCCGCTGCTGGTGCTCATTGGCGTGTTTATCTTCATGAGCATATTGATGGGGTTTGTTTCCGAGTGGCAGTATGTGCGCATCGGTGCGCTCAAAAAAGAACTCCACGATGCCCGCAACGAGGAACTCACCATCAGTTCGGAGCTCGTCAACAGTACGCGTCAATCGACGGTTGCCCGCACGCTCAAAGAGAATGGCAGCAAACTCCGTGAAGCCAACACACCTGTCATCGCTATCAAATGACAAAATGGTAAATGAATAAATGAACAAATGACCTGATGGATTCCCGCCAAAACGCCATATTCCGTTTCGCCCTTGTGTTTCTGCTTATAGCCGCAGGCTTTATGGCTGTGCTCGCATATATCATCCGCATCCAGTGGTTCGAGCGCGACAAATGGATGCAGATGGTTGATACCCAGAAACCCAATGCCACGATCATCACTCCGCAGCGCGGAAATATCCTTGACTGCGAGGGACGATTGCTCGCCAGCAGTATTCCCGGCTACTATGTGTATATGGACACCCGTGTGCCTGCGCTTCACCAAGGCGGCGATACGCTGTTCTACCGCTATGTGGACAGCATTGCCATCGGACTTTCCCGTATCTTGCCGGAGAAATCTGCTGCAGAGTACAAGCGAATGATGGTTAAGTCTTTCAATAAATCCAATGGCAAGACGGCTTCGGGTCAGCAACGCGAGAACGGCAGTTACCTCAAGCTCTGCCCGCATCGTGTGTCGTATATCCAGAAGCGCGAGATTGAAAAACTGCCACTCTTCCGCCGCGGTTACTATAAGTCCGGTTTGCGTTTTGAGGGCGCACCCCAACGCAAGAAACCTTTCGGTTCGCTCGCTTCGCGCACGCTCGGCACAATCCTGAGCAATGGCAAAGGCAACGCAGGTCTGGAAAAGACCTTTGAAGCCGACCTGCATGGTGTTGACGGTCTGGCTCTGCGCGAACGAATGGGCGGCAAATGGGAGGACGTTTCTGTTCGCGAAGCGGTCAACGGCTACGATCTTGTCACCACCCTTGACGCCAACCTGCTCGATATAACTGAAACAGCTCTGCGTGGTTGCCTCGAACGCACACAAGCACAGTGGGGTTGCTGCATTCTCATGGAAACCAGCACAGGCAAGATCCGTGCTATCAGCAATCTCGACCGCAACATCGACGGTTCGTACAGCGAGAAAGCCAACCACGCCGTCACGCGTGTTGAACCCGGTTCGACATTCAAGACCATAGCCATGATGGCGGCTCTGGATGACGGCAAAGTGAATCTCACCGACACCTTCGAAGTATCAAGCAAAGGCTGGACGTACCTGAATGCGCGTCACACTGATGCGCACCCGAAAGATACAGTCTATACCTTGCGTAGCGCACTGGCTGTATCCTCGAACATAGCCTTTGCGAAAATGATCCTCAAGAGTTACGATAAGAACGCCTCGAAGTTCGTGGACAAACTCCAAAGCATGGGCATCCGCGATAGCGTTTATTCGGAAATCCCCGGTGCACAAAAGCCGCGCATCGATGTGCCGAAAGATGCTGTAACCCTCTCGCGTATGGCGTACGGTTACTCTGTCGAACTCACGCCGATGCAGATTCTCACGTTCTATAACGGTATAGCCAACGATGGCAGAATGATTCGTCCGTACATTGTGGAGCGCGTCATGGACGACGATGAGGTGGTTCGCGAGTTTGGCACCGAAACGCTCAAAGCCAGCATGTGCCGCCGCAGTACACTCGAAGAGATGAAACTTGCCCTGCACGATGTCGTTTGGGACAACCACCTCGGTACAGCTTCCGTACGTACATGGGCTGGTCGCGTGGTTGACTACAAGGCGCAGAGCAAACGCGTGCATATAGCCGGAAAGACCGGTACAGCCCAGCTCTTCCGCAACGGACGCTATCAGTCGCGTGAACATAGAATGACCTTCGTCGGCTACTTCCCCGAGGAAAAACCGCAATATACCTGTATCTGCATGGTGGAACACCCGACCACTTACGGCTACGATGCCGGTTATGACTGCGGTAGCGTTGTCCGCCAGATTGCCGAAAAGACCATTGTCTATGCAGGTCATTACATCATCAAAGGCGATAGCCTCGTATACGAAAAGAACAGATAACAGCCATCAGCCAATTTTGGCTGATAAAATACACCCATTTCTGATAAAATACACCCATTTCAATGAGAAAATTATCCGAATTACTCAAAGCCATCGAGCCGCTCCAAGTCATTGGCTCCACAGATGTTGACGTTCACGCCATTCAGTTTGACTCACGCAAGGTTGAGAAAGGCGATCTCTTCGTTGCCCAAGCCGGCACGGCAGTTGACGGGCACACCTTTATTTCGTCGTGCATAGATCGAGGCGCTGCCGTTATAATCCTAGACAATAGTCAGTATCTCGTCGGACTCAAACAGGACGTAACATATGTGCTGGTCAAGAACTCCGAGGAAGCGCTTGGTCGTCTGGCGCATCAGTGGTTCGGCCGTCCGAGTGAGAAGTTGACGCTCGTAGGTGTTACCGGCACAAACGGCAAGACAACTATCGCCACGCTCCTGTACGAAATGGTTCGTGCGCTTGGTCATAAAGCCGGATTGATCTCCACGGTGGTTTATTATGTAGATGGCGAGGCTTTCCCGTCAACACACACTACACCTGACGCACTCGCACTTAACGCCTTGCTCTCGAAGATGGTTGAGGCGGGTTGCGACTACGCCTTTATGGAAGTCAGCAGCCACAGCATAGCCCAGGAGCGCATTGCGGGATTGCAGTTTGCCGGAGCAATGTTCACCAACCTCACACGCGATCATATTGACTACCACAAGACTTTCGACAACTACCGCGACACCAAAAAACGACTTTTCGACGGATTACGTAAAGAGGCGTTTGCCGTAACCAACGCTGATGACAAGAACGGACTCGTCATGACGCAGAACACCCGCGCCAAGGTCTTCACCTATTCCGTACAGACCATGGCGGATCATCGCGGCAAGATCCTCGAGGAAGGTTTCGACGGAATGCTGCTGAGCATTGACAACCAGGAAGTCTTTGTTCCTCTCGTAGGTCGATTCAATGTCAGCAACCTGCTATGTATCTATAGTGCCGCATTGTGCCTCGGCTTCGATAAGATGGAAGTGCTGCGCATCCTCAGCGCCCTCAAGCCGGTCAACGGTCGCTTCGAAACGATCCATTCGCCAAAAGGCTGGACGGCTATCATCGACTACGCCCACACCCCCGATGCTGTGGAGAATGTCATCAGCACCATCAATGAGATATTGAATAGCCAGAATCAACACAACAGCGAAGCGCTTAACGGCGAAGCCTCAAACGCATGCAGTGCTCAAACTGCGAAGCTTATAACTGTTGTCGGCTGCGGCGGTAACCGCGACAAAGGCAAACGTCCTATGATGGCGCAGATAGCCAAACGTGGTAGCGGGCAACTCATCCTCACCAGCGACAATCCCCGTGACGAAGAGCCTCGCGACATCCTTAATGACATGATTGCCGGGCTGACAGAGGACGAACTGAAATCCACACTCGTCATTGAAGATCGTGCCGCCGCCATTCAAACAGCTTGTACCCTCGCCCAAAAAGGTGATGTCATTCTCGTTGCCGGCAAAGGGCATGAGGACTACCAGATCATCAAAGGCGTCAAGCATCACTTCGATGACCACGAACAAGTTCGGAAATACATCTAATTGTAAAAACCGGCAGAAATGCCGTTAACGGTTTCTCCACCAAGTGAGTTGGCGCTTGGCGTAATGGCGTGTGTTGGTTTGAATTTGTGTGATGGCTTCCTCCATTGATATTTGTCCTAACAGATAGGGTAGGAGTTCCTGGTAACCAACTGTGCGCAGACTATTTGGAAGGCGGGCAAAAGCGTCAGCATAAGAAAGCGAGCGGTAGTCATCGCCAATGGTTAGCCGAAAAGCACGATCTGCCTCATCAATCAATCCTTGCTTTACCATATTATGTACGCGCGCGTTAATGCGCGCGTATAATTCTTCGCGAGGGCGGGTAATCACCTGCCGCTCGATTACAAATGGTCTGATTGCTGATTGCTGACTGCTGATTGCTGATCGCTTCCGCAACGCGGAGTACGTTCCTCCCGTCGTGCGGCATAGTTCAAGGCAGTGCATCAGTCGTTGGGGATTGCGCTGGTCAACAATTGCCCAGTATTCGGGGTCAGCCTCTTGCACGGCTTGCTGCAGGGCTGCCAAGCCTTGTTCGGTGTAGAGTCGCTGCACCTCGCGGCGGATAGATGCCGGCACTTCGGGTATATCGTCCAAGCCTTTGCATACCGCCTCTATATACAACATACTTCCTCCCGAAAGGATTGCGATAGGATTTTCTGATTTGTGATCTCTCTCCTCAATCAGTTGCCTGATAATAGTCATTGCGTCGCGCTCGAATGCTCCTGCATTGTACGATTCATTGAGCGCGTGTGTGCCGACGAAGTAATGCTTGGCGCGCTTGAGTTCGTCGGGAGTAGGCGCAGCTGTTCCAATGGGAAGGTCGCGGTATATCTGCCGTGAGTCGGCATTAAGGATAGGAATGCCCCATTGCTCTGCCAGACGGAGTGCATACTCCGTCTTACCGGCCGCCGTCGGTCCGCAGATGACAAGTAGTTTGTGCATGTTAAAACATCGTGCCGTCGTCGAAGGAGAGGTCTTGGAATCCTTCGGCATCAATGTCGCCGGCATCATAGCCTGAGCCGTAGAAATCCTCGTCGAGATCCAGGTCGCCCTTGCCGTCCTTGCCCAGAATAGCGTCGAGGTTCTCTTCGCTCTCCAGTTGCTTGGGTGCTTTGCCGATGCACTCGACGCACTCTACGCCCGTCATATGACCGGGTTTGATTTCCTTGAGGTTGCCGAAAAAGCAACGCTCGAACATCGGGTCGAAGATGTAGATGAGCCGTTGTCCCTGATCGGTCAGCAGGTCGCTCAGATGGGTCTGATCCATAACCATGTTGTCGTACTCCATATTGGAGCCCATCTCAACGAGGGTTACTTCCTGCTCTTTCTCCCAGCGGTCGTTGCACATAAAGAACGAAGTCATCTGGTCGTCGGGGTACTCTACCGATTCGAGGATGGCTTTGTGCAGTTCAAGAAACGTGGCGTCACTGTCTGCCTCAAATACGCGACGGAAACGATTCACTTCGTCGCACGAAAATGCTATACGATATATCATACTAATTAGTAAAAAGTTCAAAATATTTGTCAAAAAAACCACAAAAAAAGTGCCAAGAGCATAAAAATTTAACATTTTTACATAAAAAATCGCGTGATAGTTGCATATATCATTTTTTTTTTGTATATTTGCATGCAATTTGTAATTTGCGTTAGTGCGCGATTACACCTGCCTTGGTAAAATGTGCCCAGATAGGGTGCAATAATTATAAAAAAGAATAGCATTAGAAACAGCTTATGGATCTTTTTGACAAATGTAACTTTGATCTGTTGAACAAAGTTCGTGATTTGGGTATTTACCCGTATTTCCACTGTCTTGAGTCACGTCAAGCGCCGGTGGTTACCATGGAAGGCAAACGGATGATTATGTTGGGAAGCAATAACTACCTTGGTTTTACCGAAGACCCTGTTGTAGTGGAAGCCGGAATCAAAGCATTGGAGAAGTATGGCACGGGATGTTCGGGCAGTCGTTTCTTGAACGGCACGCTGGATCTTCACCTGCAACTGGAGAAGGAACTTGCTGAGTTTACCGGTTATGAAGAGGCGATGACCTGTTCTACAGGATTCCAAACGAACCTCGCAATCATCTCTGCCATTTGCGGCAAATCGGATTATATCCTCAACGACCGTGAAAACCATGCATCTATCTATGACGCTTGCCGTCTGACGTATTCCACTGTACTCCGTTACAAACATTCTGACATGAACGATCTGGAGCAGAAACTCCAGACGATTCCCGAGGATGCAGGCAAACTGATTGTCACTGACGGCGTGTTCTCCATGCGCGGTGATATATGCAAGTTGCCGGAGATATGCAAGTTGGCTGAGAAGTACGGCGCACGTGTGATGGTCGATGATGCCCACGGCTTCGGCGTGTTGGGCGAAGGCGGTCGCGGAACGGCTGCGCACTTCGGGCTGACGGACAAGGTGGATATAACCATGCTCACGTTCTCGAAGTCGCTCGCCTCTATCGGCGGATGTATGTTGACTTCGCACAAGGTGGCTGATTACGTACGCCACGTGTCGCGTCCGTTTATCTTCTCGGCAAGTATTGCTCCTTGCTCGGCAGCTACAGCTTTGGCAGCCTTGCATCGACTCATCGAGGACAACAAACGTCCGGAGCGTCTGAACAATATTGCTACGTACTTCCGCAAGCAACTCATCGCCAACGGCGTGAAGATCATTGAAGCACCGACGCCTATCGTGCCGATCTTTACCTACAACACGCTGGATACTTTGTACTTCGGCAAGGCGATGTTCGATGCGGGCGTATATGTCAATCCGGTGATTGCTCCGGCGTGTGTCGAAGGCGAGTGCCTGCTGCGCACCACGCTGATGGCTACGCACACCGAGCCGCTCATCGACGAGGCAACGGAGATCATTGCCAAGATTCTCAAGAAGGGCGTGAAACTCAAACACTGATAAACACAAAAATGGCGGGGCTTCAAGCTCCGCCATTTTTGTGTCTCTCAACGATTAACTCTTATAGTTACGTGTCTTGCGCTCGGTGAACTCGTAGTCAAGCGGCTCCTTGATGAGTTCGGGTTCGCTGTCCTCGCCGGTATATTTCCAGCAAGCTACGTACGAGAACTTGTCATCCTGACGGAGTGCCTCACCTTCCTCGGTCTGGAACTCCTCGCGGAAGTGACCACCGCAACTCTCTTCGCGGTTGAGTGCGTCGAGTGCCATGAGTCGACCGATCTCGATGAAGTCAGCCAGACGGAGCGCTTTCTCCAGTTCGTTGTTCAGGCTGTCAGCCTTACCCGGGATATAGACGTTCGTCCAGAAGTCTTTCTTGATCTCGTCGATCTTCTTGATGGCGGTTTTCAGGCTCTCGGCTGTACGACCCATTCCTACGAAGTCCCACATCACGAGTCCGAGGCGTTTGTGGATGGTATCAACCGACTCCTTGCCTTGGATAGACATGAGTTTTTGGATCTTTGCCTCAACGGCTTTCTCAGCCTGCTCGAACTCAGGACGGTCGGTACTCATGCGAGGAACGCCGATTTGGTCAGCCAGATAGTTCTGGATAGTGTACGGCAATACGAAGTAGCCGTCAGCCAGACCCTGCATCAGAGCCGATGCACCGAGTCGGTTAGCACCGTGGTCGGAGAAGTTAGCCTCGCCGATGCAGAACAGACCCTTGACGCTGGTTTGCAGCTCGTAGTCAACCCAGATACCGCCCATGGTGTAGTGGATAGCCGGGAAGATCATCATCGGGTTCTCGTACGGGTTCTCGTCCACGATCTTCTCGTACATCTGGAACAGGTTGCCGTACTTCTGTGCTACAACGTCCTTGCCCAGACGCTTGATGGCGTCAGAGAAGTCGAGGAACACAGCCAGACCGGTATTGTTCACGCCGTAGCCTGCATCGCAACGCTCCTTGGCGGCACGCGAAGCCACGTCACGCGGAACGAGGTTGCCGAATGCCGGATAACGACGCTCCAGGTAGTAGTCGCGGTCTTCTTCGGGGATATCGCGACCCTTGATCTGACCGGCTTGGAGTTTCTTGGCGTCTTCGAGTTTCTTCGGAACCCAGATACGTCCGTCGTTACGCAGCGACTCGGACATAAGTGTCAACTTACTCTGGAAGTCACCGTGCTTGGGGATACAGGTCGGGTGGATCTGTGCGTAGCAGGGGTTAGCGAAATATGCGCCGTGACGGTACATCTGCATAGCAGCCGAACCATTGGATGCCATAGCGTTGGTGGAGAGGAAGAACGTGTTGCCGTAACCGCCCGAACCAACAACTACTGCATGGGCGAAGAAGCGCTCGATGCGACCGGTAACGAGGTTACGAGCGATGATACCGCGTGCACGGGGTTCACCGTTCTCGTCCTTGATCATCACGATGTCGAGCATCTCGTAGCGGGTGAACATCTTCACCTTGCCTTTGCCGATCTGGCGGCTCAGGGCGCTATATGCGCCGAGCAGCAGCTGCTGACCGGTCTGACCTTTGGCGTAGAAGGTACGTGATACCTGCGCGCCGCCGAATGAACGGTTATCAAGCAATCCGCCGTACTCGCGTGCGAAAGGTACGCCTTGTGCTACGCACTGGTCGATGATGTTGTTGCTGACCTCTGCCAGACGATATACGTTCGCCTCGCGGGCACGATAGTCACCGCCCTTGATGGTATCGTAATAGAGACGATAAACCGAGTCGCCGTCGTTCTGGTAGTTCTTGGCAGCATTGATACCGCCTTGTGCAGCGATGGAGTGCGCACGGCGCGGTGAATCCTGAATACAGAAGTTCAGTACGTTGAAGCCCATCTCTGCCAGCGATGCGGCAGCCGATGCACCTGCCAGACCCGTACCTACAACGATAACGTCGAGTTTGCGCTTGTTGGCGGGGTTAACGAGCTTCTGGTGGTCTTTGTAGTTCGTCCACTTCTTCTCCAGCGGGCCTTCGGGGATCTTAGCCATCTTCGGCGTGATGATCTTTGCTTCGGCTTTGGGAGTCTCAACTACTTTGGTGGCTTCCTTAACAGCCTCTTTAGCTACCTCGGCAGCTTTCTCGACAGCTACTTCAGCGACTTCTTTCGCAGCAGTTGCAGCTTTGGCTGCTACTTTCTTAGCAGCATCCAATATTTCTTCTTTCTTTGCCATATTCGTGTGTTATTTAAGTCGTGAAACATTAAGCGCACATCTGACCGATGTTCACGCCAAGGAAGTACAGCACAACGATCATGAACAGACCAACGGCGATGGTTGCGAATACGCAGCCGATCACTTTGATGCGTTTGAGCCAGATCAGGTTGCTCCAGCCCAGCGTCTGCAAGGCTGACCAGATTCCGTGGTTGAGGTGGAACCAGAGAGCTACGAGCCAAACGATGTACAGCAGGCAATAGATGATACCCGCCCAGCCGTTTGTGAACAGATCCTTAACGATAGCGCTGCCGTCTTGCGGGTCGAACATCGAGGTGTGAACACCCGTCAGCTCGGCGAACTGCATCTTGAACCAGAAGTTGTACAGGTGCAAGCAGAGGAAACCGATAACAATGATACCCAGAACGAGCATGTTCTTCGACTCCCAATCCACACCTTCCTGACGTGCCTCGATGGCGTAACGGTCGTTACCGCGTGCGCGATAGTTGAGGATAGTGAGGTAGATTGCGTAGCAGAAATGCACCACTACACCTAATGCCAACACCAGCGTGCCGGCTACGGCGTACCAGTTCGCACCAAGCATGGCGCAAATCCAGTTGTAACCCTCTGTGCCGAACAGGTCGTCGATGACCAGGCACAGGTTCATCGAGCCGTGGAACAGCAGGAACAGAACTAAGAACAGGCCGGTGATGCTCATAATGAACTTACGGCCGATAGAGGAATCTTTTAACCACATAATGTTTGATGTTTATATTTAATATTATTTATTGCATTGGGGCGTTTAACAGCATGGCTACACAATTAAACGCACAAAGATACGAAAAAAAAATGATATTTGCAAATGTAAGTCGATTTTTTTTGCAAAAAGAGACAAAAAACTAGTAGCAAAACGTTATTATAATGCGGGAGCAAAAGACGAATTATGCCGTAATAGCAGTGGAAACGGGCACTGGGGCTGTTCGTGGAGTGATAAAACGAATGCTTTCCCGGCGTTTCTTGGGGTGAACCGGTGTGAGAAAGAGTTGGAAGACGCGACGCTCTTTGTAGATGGTATGCCCGCGTTTGGTTTGAGGGCGGCAGACAACCCAATAGCCGCATTCTTCCGCTTCGCGGAGCGTGTTGAGGTGACCTGTCGGAGGTTGCTGAATGAGATCGGAGAGAAAGATGATTTCGATGCACATATCCGAGCGGCGTTTGCGGCGATGGACAATCTCTGCTCCAAGTTTATCCTTGAGAATGAGGAAGAATTTGTATAAAACGGGGTGGATATTGTTGTTCATTATGGTTGTTTTTGGTGGTACGTTTCAAAATCACGGGATATATACGTAGTATATATAGGTAGTGGTGGGATACGACAAACCCCCGATGAGGGCTCGATGCCGGCTCGGCTATGGCATAATTTGTGATGCAAAAGCCGGTACAAAGGTACAAAAAATAATTGAGATTTGCAAATTTATGTGGAAGAAATGTTCACTAAGGAGGTAAATCATTGAAAAATGCGAACCGTTGCTGTGATTGCAATGGTTCGCATTTTGGGGATAAAGCCTTGAATAATGGCGGGTAAATC
>CADBAZ010000011.1 GCA_902792835.1 uncultured Bacteroidales bacterium | reverse complement strand
TCTTCGTTTTTTCACGCATTATGCGTTTTTGTCGAATCGTGCAATCGCGCCCCACATCGAGTCGCGCACGTTCGGGTTCATCTGCTCAAGTCGGGTGATGAGTTCTTTTACATCGGCGCGAGAACTGTTTTTTTCTAACGGGCAGGGCTGTTTTTGCTTCACATACCCGCGCAGCTGAGCGTAACGCCTCAGGTCTTTTTCCTCAATCAGGCAGAGCGGGCGGATGAGTTGCAGCGGCATTTTGTTCATTTGCAGCTTGGGGTAAATGGTCGAGAACTTACCCTCAAAGATGAGATTCATGAGCAGTGTCTCCACGATGTCATCCTTGTGATGCCCGAAGGCGATCTTGTTGCAGCCAAGCTCCTGTGCCACATCAAACAATGCCTTGCGTCTGTACCACGAGCACAAGAAGCAAGGATCCTTTTCTGACCGCTGCGCTGTTTGACCGGCTTCGCCTGTCAGATTTTCTCCAATCTCAGTATCGCGAACGATGAGCGGCACATTACACTCGTCACAGAACGATTGCAGATACGATATATCAGTAATGTACGCGCGTTCACGCACGCGTACATGCAGAGCTGTAACGCGAAAACGCGGTAACTTGGCGAGTTCTATTTGTTCGGGAGATTTCATCTTGGATTAGCGGATTAACGGATTAGTGGTAAACAAAAAGCCGCTTTATTGAGCGGCTCTTGGTTGCGGAGGGCGGGATCGAACCACCGACCTTCAGGTTATGAGCCTGACGAGCTACCACTGCTCTACTCCGCGATACAACTTACGTTTCTAATCTTCGATTTTTCAAAAGCGACTTTACAGGGCAATCTTTCCATTATCACAACTTCTTGCAAGACGCCTTCTGATTGTCGCTAATTTTTGTCTCTCGACGTGATTCTTTCACGTAAGCGAGTGCAAAGATACAACAAAATTTTCAATTATGCAAATTTTTTTGCACTTTTTTTAAAAAAAATCGCATTTTTCTTGCATTTATCAATTTTTATTTGTAACTTTGTGGGCTTTTTACGCGTTCGGCAACGCAAACGCACCTGATTGCGCCCTACGCAATAGAGGCGTTGCGTGCCTGGCACCCCACTACGCAAGTTTGTGGGGACCCCGCGGTCAAGCTCTCCCCATCACGACATTGACATGTCGCGTCGGGGACCCCGTTTTGTAGTGTAAAAACAAAAACAAATTAAAACATAATTATGCAAAACAAAGGAATTGTAAGAACACTGACGGTATTGCTGTTCTTGGTTTGCGCCTTTTACTTGTCATTCTCGTTTGTGATTCGTCACTACGACAAGCAGGCCAAGGAGTATGCCGCCGGTGACCAGGCAAAAGAGTACCTCTATCTGGACTCTATTGCTGCTAAGAAAGTGTGGTTTGGCTACACGTTGAAAGAGTGCCGTGAGAAAGAGATCAATCTTGGTCTGGACCTCAAGGGCGGTATGAACGTAACCATGGAAGTCAGCGTACCTGACATTCTGCGCGCGCTGAGCGGCTACAACACGAGCGAGAACTTCAATCGTGCTATGGCACTGGCTCAGGAGAAGCAGAAATCCAGCGGTGACGACTTCGTTACCTTGTTCCTCGCCTCGTTCCGTGAGGTGGATCCCGACGCTCGTCTGGCTTCTATTTTCGCCACATTTGAACTCAAAGACAAAGTTACTACCAGTTCGAGTAACGAGGAGGTAGAGCGCGTTATCCGTGAGGAAGTTGAGGGCGCTATCAACAACTCGTTTATGGTACTCCGTACCCGTATCGACCGCTTCGGTGTTGTTCAACCGAACATCCAAAAGTTGGCTCAATCGGGTCGTATCCTGATCGAACTTCCGGGTATCAAGGAGCCGGAACGTGTACGTAAACTCCTCCAAGGCTCGGCTAACCTCGAGTTCTGGGAGACCTATGACTTCGCTGAACTGCTCCCGCAGATCGCTCAGATCGACCGCGAACTGGGTGCAGCCAACCTCGCTACCGAGGAGGCTGAAGGCGCTAAAGCCGAAGAGGATAAGACCGAAGAAGTAAAGGCTGACGCTACCGTTGACGAACTGGCTCAGGCTATTGCCGCCAACGACAGTGCTGCCGAGGCTCAGAAAGAGCAGGCTGAGGCTGTGGAGAACTACAAGAAGTCTCACCCGCTGTTCTATATCCTCAATCCGTCGATCAATCAAGCCGGTCAGGCTTATCGCGGACCAGTGGTTGGTACGGTTCACTATACCGATACCGCACGCGTGATGGCTATACTCACCTCGCAGCAGGCTAAGCAGGTTCTGCCGCGTGAGCTCCGCTTCCGCTGGACGGTTAAGGCTATTGATGATGCCAACTCGCTGTATCAGTTGGTTGCTCTCAAAGCTCAGCGTGACGGTCGCCCGTCGCTCGAAGGTGACGTAATCACCGACGCACGTGCCGACTTCTCGCAGATCAGCGCGTACGCTAACGTTTCCATGTCTATGAACGCCGAGGGCGCTAAGGCTTGGCAGCGTATTACCAAAGAGAACATCGGCAAATCCGTTGCTATCGTTCTTGACGGTTTCGTATATTCGTTCCCGACTGTACAGAACGAGATTGCCGGTGGCAACTCGCAGATCACCGGTAACTTCACCGTTGAGGAAGCCAAGGACTTGGCTAACACCCTCAAGTCCGGTAAGATGCCGGCTCCCGCACGTATCATCCAAGAGGACGTAGTTGGTCCGAGTCTGGGTAAGGAGGCTATCCGCAGCGGTCTGTGGTCGTTTGCACTGGGCTTCGTGCTGATCCTGCTCTACATGATCTTCTACTATGGTCTCATTCCGGGACTTATCGCCGACCTTGCATTGCTGTGCAACGTCTTCCTGTTGGTAGGTATCCTGTCGTCGTTCTCGGCTGTATTGACCCTGCCGGGTATCGCAGGTATCGTGCTGACCATGGGTACGGCTGTCGATGCCAACGTGCTTATCTACGAGCGTATCCGCGAGGAGCTTCGTGCCGGCAAGAATATGCGTAAGGCTATCGAGGACGGTTTCAAGGGCGCTATCTCCGCTATCGTGGACGCCAACGTAACCTCGTTGCTGACCGGTATCATTCTGGCTGTGTTCGGTACAGGTCCTATCAAGGGCTTCGCCGTAACCTACATCATCGGTATCATCTCGTCGTTCTTGACGGCTGTGTTCATCACCCGTCTGTTGCTCGAGGATTATGCCAAACGTGAGGACGCCAAGGAGCTGCCGTTCACTTCGGCTATCGCCAAGAACTGGTTCCAGAACATGCACTTCGACTTTGTCGCTGCACGCAGATGGGCTTATCCTGTTGCCGGTGCACTGGTTATCTTCGCCCTCATCGGACTTGATCCGCACGTGTTCGGTAAGTTGAACCTCGGTATCGACTTCTCCGGCGGACGTAACTATGTAGTTCGTTTCGACCAACCGATCAACACCCAGGATGTTGAGCAGTCGCTCACCGCTATTTTCAGCGAGCAGAATGTTTCGGGCGAGAACCTCACCGTACGCGTCATCACCTTTGGTGAGACCAACGACCAGGTACGTATCTCGACGAACTTCCGCATCCACGACAACTCCGAGACTTTGGACGACGAGATCGAGCAACTCATCTTCGACGGTACGAAGCAGTTCTTCGCACAGGAGCTGACGTTTGCCGAGTTCCAATCCACGCAGGTCAACGAGAACGTAGGTATCATGCAATCGCAGAAGGTTGGTCCGTCTATCGCTGACGACATCAAGACTTCGGCTGTTTGGGCAGTGCTCGCAGCGTTGATCGTTATCTTCCTGTACATCCTCGTTCGTTTCCGCAACTTCGCATACTCGGTCGGCGCACTCGCTGCCCTGTTCCACGACACGGTTATCATCCTCGGCTTGTACGCTATCCTGTGGAAGATCATGCCGTTCTCTATGGAGATCGACCAGGCGTTCATCGCGGCTATCCTGACGGTTATCGGTTACTCTATCAACGATACCGTGGTTATCTTCGACCGCGTACGTGAGTACAATGGTCTGTATCCGAAGCGTGAGCGCGAACGTAACATCAACGACGCCTTGAATGCAACGCTGTCGCGTACGTTCTCGACCTCAATGTCAACGTTCATCGTTCTGTTGGCTATCTTCCTCTTCGGTGGTGAGAGCATCCGCGGCTTCGTATTCGCATTGCTCTTGGGCGTAATCATCGGTACGTTCTCGTCACTGTTCGTGGCTTCGCCGATCGCCTTCGATATCCAGCGTGCTATCGCCAACCGCAAAGCCAAAGCTGCGAAGTAATCGTGCCCTTAGGGATAAGACAAACTTGCACCCGCCATATCTTGGCGGGTGTTTTTTTGTTTGGCACGATGGATTTTTATGCAGTTTAGAGATTGTCAATTGAGCGATTTTATGCAGTTTAGAAAGTGCAAATTTGGGATTTTTGTGCAGTTTAGAACGATTTTTTTGCTTGAAAATTTGCATATATCAAAAAAAAGTTGTACCTTTGCACCGTCAAAACATAAGATAAGCTGTTATGAAAAACTTAAAACGTATCTTAGAGTCGCAACGTGATGAGTTAAAGCAACTGGATTTGGTTTCGCTGTGCACCCGCAAAGAAGAACAAGAACTGCAGTTGGATAGTAATCTGGCTCAAGTGGTGATTGGTGTGCGCCGCAGTGGAAAATCCACGTTATGTCAGAAAGTGCTACTTGAAAAAGGAGTTAACTTTGCGTACGTTAACTTTGATGATGAGCGCTTGAAGAAAGCGAAAACGGATGATCTTGATGATGTGCTGCAAATGCTTTATGAGATTTATGGTGATTTTACGCACCTGTTCTTAGATGAAGTACAGAACGTCAAAGATTGGCCGCTATTCGTCAATCGTCTTCTGCGTCAAAAGATGCGTTTGATCATCACCGGCAGTAATGCAAATCTCCTTAGTGGTGAGTTAACTACGCACTTGACGGGACGTTATCATAAAATCGAGTTGTTCCCATTCTCTTTTGCAGAGGTTTGCCGCATGAGTAACGTTGACATGCAATCCGGAAGCGTGAAAGCTATCGGATTGAGGCAACATGCTTTGGCGCAATATATCATGGAAGGAGGTTTCCCCGAACTGACGACCTTGCCTGAGATTAACCGTCACGATTACCTGCAATCGCTGCTCAAAGCCATCATCGAAAAGGATATTTGCAAGCGCTATAAGATCAAACACAAAAAGACGCTATCTGAATTGGCAAACAAAATGCTGGATTGGTTCTGTCAAGAGAAATCATACAACGATGTGACAAATGAGTTAGGTATTAAGTCTGTGCACACGACGAAGAACTACATTGAGTATCTGCAAAATGCTTATCTTTTGTATATCCTGCCGAAATTCTCCTTAAAGAGCAAAGAGAAGACAATGGCACGTAAAGCTTATGCCATCGACCCTGCGTTTATCGACGAGCATGACAATGCATTGTTGACGGAGAGTTACGGCTTGCGCTTGGAGAACGTCATTACATTGGAGGTGGCACGTCGTATCCATAGCGAGTACCAACAAGTCTATTACTTGCGTAAAGATAATGAGTTTGAAGTGGATCTCGTAATTGCAGAGCGCAGCCGTGTGAAAGAACTGATTCAAGTAACGTATGATTTCAGCAATCCATCAGAGAAGCTTTTCAAACGTGAGATAGAAGGACTGACGCGCGGATCTGCACTAACCCATTGCGACAACTTAACCTTGATAGTAATGTATGGAGAAACGGGAATTATTGAGCACAACGGCAAGAAGATACGCGTTGTCAGTGCCTCCGAATGGCTGATAAATCAATAAATTTACAGACTCACACATAATTGTGCCAAAATCAAAATTTCGCAGTAAACCTCTTAGAGCGATACTCTAAAAGTTACTTGCCGAAACAGAGAAATTACAACAAATATTATCGCAATCGAAATAGCCTATGCACAGCATAACGGCGATGGCAGCAATATTCACCCGTCACATTCTGGCGGGTGATTTTTGTATAGAATCGCGTTCTATTCCCAAAATCTGTAACAAATTGCATTTTTCGACTTCATTATAAGGAAAAATTTCCAAATCTCTTGCATATATCAATTATTTTTCGTAACTTTGTAGCGCATTTCTCCAAATTGGAATTTTTCCCGTTTGCTGAGATAATACATTTGACATAAAAAGACGTTTATTGACGTTGTTTGCGACTGTTCAGAATCTTCGCAAAATTCAGCATTAAGTCCAGACAGCAACGATGAATGTCCCGAGGGTATGTAAATATCTACTCCACGCCTGTACATAGGGCGAGGTGGGTTGTACATATCAGGCGTGGACTTCGGTTGTTTTTCTACTTAATGCGGGGATTGCGAAGCCCTTGAACAGCGTGAAAGACAGACGGATTTCACGCTTTTCGTGTGTATATACATTAAAACCACTATTATATGCCAATCCCCGAAGGCGTTAGAGGGGAAAAAATCTAACTAACAATGAAAAGGAAATTATTTTCACTATTACTTGCTTTTGTGGCAAGTATTGGACTCATCCATGCCAGAGTCCAAATAGGTGATTTGTACTACAACTTTGATGCTACTAACATGACGGCAGAGGTGACGTATCAGCAATATAATTCATCATCTAACTACCCAGATTTGACAACAGCCGACATTCCTGCGTCAGTAGAATACAGGGGGCAAACCTATAGTGTCACAAGTATCGGATATAGTGCTTTCTATAGGTGCGACCATTTGATCTCTGTGACTATTCCTGAGAGTGTCACAAGTATCGGATATAGTGCTTTCTATAGGTGCGACCATTTGATCTCTGTGACGATTCCTGAGAGCGTTACAAGTTTCGGAAGTAGTGCTTTCTATAATTGCAGTAGTTTGACCTCGGTGACTATCCCAAACGACGTCACAAGCATCGAAGAGGAAACTTTTTATAATTGCAGTAGTTTGACCTCGGTGACTATCCCAAACGGTGTCACAAGTATTGGAGGCAATGCTTTCTCTGGTTGCAGCGGTTTGACATCGGTGACTATCCCCAATAGTGTCACAAGCATTGGAAATTATTCTTTCTCTAGTTGCAGAAGTTTGACCTCGGTGACTATCCCGAGTAGCGTCACAAGCATTGGCGGTGGTACGTTCGCTGGTTGCAGCGGTTTGACTTCAGTGACTATCCCCAACAGCGTCACAGGTATTGGAGATTATGCTTTTAATGGTTGCAGTAGCCTTTCTGCCATAGAGATCCCCGGCAGTGTTACGGAAATAGGAGAAAAGGCTTTCTATGGATGTAGCAGTTTGCCATCTGTGACTATTGGCAAATATATTACCTCTATAAATTCTAACACATTCTCGGGCTGTAGGAGTTTGACTTCGGTAACATTGCATTCGGATTCATTAGTTCGAAAATCACATCCCGAATTTACTACAAACCGAGAAAATATGGTAGTATTATTTGGAGAACAAGTGCAGGAGTACATTTTAGGTGACGAAATTACGAGTATTGGTGCAAGTGCATTTTCAGAATGCAAAAGGTGCACATCCATTATAATTCCTAATAGTGTCACTGATATTGGCGCTTATGCTTTTAAGAATTGCGGCTTTTCATCCATTGACCTTCATGAAAATATCACAAGTATCGGAACTGAAGCATTTTTTAATTGCAAAAATTTAACTTCTGTTTCCATTCCTTCAACTATAACGCATATTGATGGATTTTTTAGAGGCTGTTCCGGTTTGACATCAGTTGAAATACCTAGTAGTGTCACTATTATTGGAGTTGGATCATTTGACGGGTGTACGAGTTTGGAACGCATCACAATTCCAAACAGTGTGAAAAGCATCGGAATGCATGCTTTCTATGAATGCTCAAGACTAAGATCAGTAAAAATTGGTAATAGCGTTGAAGAAATCGAAAAATTTGCTTTTGAAAAATGCGGCATAGATTCTATTGAGATTCCAAACAGTGTTAGAAATATTCAGTATGGCACATTTATGTCGTGTTATCAATTAATTTCTGTTGTCGCTGATAATGTAGAACACATAGATGACGAAGCATTCTATAATTGTTGGAATTTAAAATCAGTTGTAGCAAGAAGTGCTAAAACTATCGGTAATTGGGCATTCTATAAGTGTAACAAACTTACTAATGTGGAAATGGGTAAGGATATCACAGAAATTGGGAATAAGGCTTTTTTCGAATGTAATAACATGCTTAACATTGATATATCCAATGCCAAACAAATCGGAGATTCAGCGTTTTCTGGATGTTATAATCTTCAATCAATCAGTCTTTCTGACAATCTCAAAAGTATTAATAACGGAACATTTAGTTCATGTATGACATTAAAAAACATCAAAATTCCAGATAGTGTGGAAAAAATCGGAGATCACGCGTTTTCTGGTTGTTCTGATGTGACTGACATTTCTATTCCTGGCAGTGTGCATAGCATTGGAAATTTCGCGTTCATCTGCTGCAGAGCAGTATCTTCATTGACAATAGGAGAAGGCGTCACAAGTATCGGATCGGCTGCATTTGCATCTTGTGACAGTCTTTCTTCAGTAATAATTCCAAGCAGTGTTACAAATATTGGTCTGATGGCTTTCGACGAATGTAATCAACTGAAAGAAGTTATTATGTTACCGGAAACACCTCCAGTTATTCAGAAAAGCAACTACTCAAAAATATTATCTGTCAATGTTCCGATTTATGTTCCGTGCGGTACTATGGAGGCATATCGTGCTTCAGATTGGTCAGAGTATAATTTACAATATCAGCCAAATGTGTTTGAATTGAATCTGTCTTCCTCCGATATATCGAAAGGCGTAGTTAAAGCTGAAGGCAATAGTTGTTTGACCACATTGTCCGCTACAGCATATACAGGCTATCTGTTCGTTCAATGGTCGGATGGTAATACTGATAATCCGCGAGAGATTATATTGACGCAAGACACAACACTGGTAGCAGTCTTTGCAGCACAGACATTTGTCATTACTTTTGTAGATGATGACGGAACAACGCTTTCTACGCAGGAATACGAATATGGAACAACTCCTGTGCCTCCAGCCGACCCCACAAAACCTGAAGACGAGGAATATACTTATACCTTTGCCGGATGGGCACCAGAGATTGTTCCTGCTGTGGCGAACGCAACATATACAGCAACATATACTGCTACACAAAAAGTAAATGCAGTAGAAGACGTGTTTGGCAATTCCACAAATAAACCTGTCAAAATGATTGGCAATGGTAACATCTATATTCAATTGCCCAATGGCAAGAAATATTCTATTATTGGCGAACGGATAAGATAAACAAATTATGCAAGAATACAGGCCATATCTCATGTTGGATAACTCCGACAAAAACGGACACGCAGAAACAATGATTGATTATGTAGTATCTTGGTGTTTGCGATGCTCATGTCATCTATACACAAAAGAATGCCAACCTATATTGTATCATTACTGCAAGTATATGTTGTGCAAACTCCTTGGCAAGGTGCATGAAATGGATAACCTAACTATTGACGATGTGCACGTGTGGAAACAGGAGCAATATATTGATTTGTGGGTAGAAGTTGTATTACTCGTTGACAAGAAAAAAGAGAAACATGCTATTCTGATAGAGAACAAGTATTTTACAGGAGTTCACGATGATCAGTTAAAACGCTATAAGAGCACATTTATTGATTACTATGGCAATAGATCAGATGAATTCCCCAAGGATAATTTGCATTATGTCTTGATTACTTGCATCTATGATGTGGATTCGCATTATGAGGCATTAGCGACAGCGGCTAAAGCAGCCGATTTTGGAATCTACCATCTATATGAATTACTCGATGACTCATTGTGTAACAAAGCATCAGAAAGTGATATATTCAATGAATTATTTATCCGTGAATGGCTTTGAGAAAGCATCAGATACACTGAATGATTTCGTAACGGTCAGCTCTTCATTCTCCGCGAGGGGAAGACTTATATAGTGCACCGACAAGAAGTGAGATAACACAACCTGTGTGCTGTTGATTTATTGTCGTGTGGGTGTCGCGCAGGTGTAGAATGGGTTTCTATCCGTTATCGGGGTTGTATCGTATCCCACCGCACCCTATATATACTATGTATATATCCCGTGATTTTGATTCGTACACGTAAAAAAGAGCATGACCCTTTTGACCCTTTTGACCCTTTCTGTGATAATAATTTGAAATATAGCAACTTACACAAGACGACTTTGCGTCTGAAAGGGTCAAAGGGTCAAAAGGGTCATGTGTTTTGTTTAGTGATTGTTGGCTTGTGATTGGCTTTTGGGTGGGAGTAAAGTCTAGGATTCACCCGATAAAACCCTGATGAAACCCCGATAAAACCCTGATGAAACCCCGACAAAACCCCGATTCAGTGACGATGCAAAAACATAAAAAACCGTCACGCGGGAGGCGTGACGGTTGAGTTGGGTAATGCTACCAAAAGAAGTCTTAGGCTTCGAGGTCGGGTTGGGGCATGAGAATCATCATGATGATGTAAAGCAACAAGCCCGGGAAACCGGCACTAAAGACCGACAATGCGGCATACAAGATACGCACGAGCGTAGGATCAATAGCAAAATATTCGGCGATTCCGCCGCATACACCCGCCAAGATTTTGTTGGTGCTACGGGTTAGTTTTTTTTGTTCCATAATCAATATTTATTATTTCAAATTTATAATTTCAAATTTATTTCGCTGTGTTCGATCGATTGGCTGCGCCGTATAGTGTTGTACGAGCAGATTAGGCTGTTATGTAGGGCAGGAGGCGGTAGGTGAGGAAGGCGGCATAGACGAGCAGGAGCACTGCTCCACCCCAGCGCTTGATCTGGCGTTTCTTGTTCGACATGACGAAGATCCAGACGAGCAGGCTACCGATAACAGCCGTCCACGCATCGAGTTGGATGCCGGTATAAGCAGGCAACGGATGGACGATAGCACTCGTACCCAACACGAAGAACACGTTGAAGATATTGCTACCGATGACATTACCGAGCGCTATATCGCAGTTATGCTTAAACGCTGCCATAGCCGATGTGGCGAGTTCGGGCAATGAAGTGCCCAGAGCAACCACCGTGAGTCCGATAACCGCCTCGGAGACGCCGAGATTCGTAGCGATCTGCACAGCGGATTTGACGATCATTTCTCCGCCAACGACTAAGCCAGCCAAACCAGCAAACAGAAACAGAAGAGCGAGCCCTATGCCGAGAGGTTTAGCCTCGTTCTCCGCCTCTTCGGGATGCTCCTTCGCATGGCGGAACGTGTTGGTGAGGAACCAGATGAACAGCACAAGCAGAATAATTCCGCCAAGGCGCGTGATGCCCGGCTCCTGTTCGGAGGGCACATTATACCTGACGAACACATACACCATCGCGCAGGCAAGGATTGAGAGGGGTATATCGTACTGCCGTGAGCGTTTTTGCGAGGTGACAGGCCAGATGAGCGCCGTCACACCGAGGATGACAAACGTATTGATGATATTCGAGCCGAGGATGTTGGTGATAGCCAGATCGGTTGAGCCTTCCGCCACGGAAACCATATTCACCACGAACTCCGGCATCGATGTGCCGAACGCGACAACCGTCAGACCGATGACGAGGTCACTTATACCAAAGCGTCTGGCAATAGCCGATGCGCCGTCCACGAGCCAGTCTGCCCCTTTGACAAGGAGCACGAAACCAAGAACGAGCATCAAGGCAAGAAGCCAAGGGTTGCTAAGGCAATATGTAAGAATGCTGTGCATGTTAAGATGGTTTGCTGCGCAAACGTTAAACAGTTAAAATGGTTTGCTGACGCAAACGTTAAATAGTTAGACATTGAAGAGGAAGTGCATGATGTCGCCGTCCTGGACTATGTAGTCTTTACCTTCGACTGCGAGTTTGCCGGCTTGACGGCAGGCTGCTTCCCCGCCGAGGGCGATGAAGTCTTCGTACTTGATGACCTCGGCACGGATGAATCCGCGTTCGAAGTCCGTATGGATAACTCCGGCGCACTGCGGAGCTTTCGCTCCGGCGCGGAATGTCCATGCGCGCACCTCGTCGCTACCGGCTGTGAGGAATGTGCGCAGGTTAAGCAGCGCATAGGCCGCCTTGATGAGCCGATTGACACCGGACTCTTGCAGTCCTATCTCCTCGAGGAACATCTGGCGCTCTTCGTAGGTCTCGAGTTCGGCTATCTCGCTTTCGATCTTCGCAGCCACAACAAGCACTTCGGCTTGTTCGTCCTTGACGGCTTGGCGCACCTGTTCGACATACTGATTGCCGCTAACTGCCGAGCCCTCATCGACATTGCAGACGTAGAGCACGGGTTTGTTGGTGAGCAGGAACAAGTCATGTGCCGCAAGTTCCTCGTCTTTGTTCTGGAGTTCGACGGTACGTGCAGACTTGCCTTGAGCGAGTGCATCGCGGTAACGGATATAGAGGTCAAGGGCAGTTTTTGCCTGTTTGTCGCCACCCACGCGCACCTGTTTCTCGATCTTCTGGATGCGGCTCTCGACGGTCTCAAGGTCTTTGAGCTGGAGTTCGGCATCAATCACCTCTTTGTCGCGCACGGGATTGACGGAGCCGTCCACATGGATAACATTGCCGTCATCAAAGCAGCGGAGCACATGGATGATAGCATCCGTTTCGCGGATGTTGGCGAGGAACTTGTTACCAAGTCCTTCGCCGTTGCTGGCACCCTTGACGAGTCCGGCTATATCGACTATCTCCATGGTGGTAGGTATAACGCCGCGTTCGGGGTGACAAAGCTCGCCGAGCTTGTTTAGACGCTCGTCGGGAACCGTGATGACTCCGAGGTTAGGCTCGATGGTGCAGAAGGGAAAATTGGCTGATTGCGCTTTGGCGTTGCTCAGGCAGTTAAACAGGGTGGATTTGCCAACGTTAGGCAATCCGACTATACCGCATTGCAAAGACATTCTATTTACAATTTAATTATTTACAATTTACGATTTTTAAAACCCGGAATAGACGACTTCGAGTTCGAGGTGATGTTCGGGGTGCTGTGCACTGAAGATCTCCGTAGCCGTGAGCGACTGATTGTAGCTAATATCCGTAATCGTATAGGACGACGAAGTAGTGGTTGTTGTGACCGTGATGGGCACAAGCAGCATATCGAGCGTCTCAAACCGGTTCTTACGCAGTTGTTCGGTAAGCAGTGTGGAAATATCGAACTCGTAGGAGTAGGTGGTGACATCGAGTGTATCGGTCACCGACTGCAAGGTAGCGTACATGGCTATACTGTCGGAGAGAACAATCTCGTCGTTGAAGAGTTTCTCGAGGTCACTCTCCCTGATAATCAGCATACTTGAGGCTGGTTGCGCCCATTCGTCGCGCGTACGGTTTGCATCCAAACCATTGTAATAGTTGAGCACGGGTAGCGAGAGTCGCGCGCGGTTCACGTACGCGCGTCGCGTACCTAATGATTGCATGATAGTCTGCTGCATTGCCGCCATGGGGAACGTGAGTTGCGTATAGATGTGTGCGGGCGAGATGATATAGTTGGTGTCGGCATTTTGCTCGAGTGCATCGAAATCGCTCTGCTGCCAGAGATAGCGGTTGAGTTGGCGCACCTCGCGGTTGGCGTAGAACCCTTTCGAACTTTGCTCAATAATCGTATCCACCCCGGCACGGACATAAGGGAAGTGGTAATATACACCCATATTGATATCCAACACACTGAGCAGCGTTGATCCGCCGAACTCCGTAGTGATGTATATACCTTTGAACAATTCGTTGAACGCCTGCTGCGAGGAGAAGTCGTTTGCCTCAAAGACTTTGCGCGCCCACGTATCGTTGAGCTTGAGCGTGATGGTAGGCAGGTACGAGCCTGTAGTGCCGTAGTACGTACTGTCCGTATATCGGTTAGCAGTGATTACGATAGGATGGTCGATCATGCAGGTTGAGTCCTCAAGGCTGCAATACGTGCTCAGGGTGGTGTCACTGAACAGCGGCTCGTTGTACGAGAACGTGGCACGATCCATAGCGTAGGCATTGATAGCCAGCGGGACGTTGCGATCGCCGAAAGCATGGTTGTAATACAGGAAGACGCACACGGAGTCGAGCACGGCGTTGGCGGGATACTTGAAATCCAAGGGACAAGCCAACTGGGTAAGTATATCCGCGTGCAAGTGACCGTACTTGCTGTCGAGCTCGCCAAGCATGAACGAGTCGGGGGTAGCCGCCACAGCCCGACCGCGAACAATAGACGAGGTCAGAGTGAACGTGTCGGCACGCACAATGATAGAGTCTTCCGACTGCATAATTGCCGAACCGGCACTTATCACATCATTCTTACAGGAAGACAGACAGATTAGCAGAACAGCTAACAGGGAAAAAACAATCTTACTATTTCGAATCATTTTTGTTCAATCACTTCTTTGTACAGAGCCATAAACTTGTCGGCTTCCTCTCCCGCCATATTCCGCACATGTTTGCCTCTGTTCTCCGCATAATTCACCAAGCGGGCGTTGTAATTGGGTGTAGTGATGATGACGGCGTCGGCATAGTCGATAGCCAGGTGCATCAGTTCTTCGTAGCCTACGGGTAGTCCGGCTATTGAACGCACATCGTTGCCGATAATACCGTCAATAACGAGTTTGTCGGCAAACCGTGAGCCGAAAGGTGAGGTATATTCGTTATCATCGAGCGCTACTATTACTTTGGACTCGGCGAAGAACGGCGTATTACCGAATGCCCGCTTGACATACAGGGGCACGAGGGCACTCATCCAGCCGGAGCATTGTATCACGCTTGGTGCCCATCGTAGTTTCTCGACCGTCTCAAGCACACCGCGGCAATAGAAGATCGTGCGTACATCATTATCTGAATACTCAACTCCGAACGCATCCTTAAGTCCGCGACGGTTCTGGAAAAGATCTTCGTTGTCAATAAAATAGACTTGAATACGTGCCGACTGAATACTGGCGACCTTGATGAGCAAAGGATGATCGACGTCGTCGATTGACATATTCATACCTGAGAGGCGAATAACGTCATGCAACTGATAGCGTCGTTCGTTGATCTGACCGAACTTTGGCATAAAAGTGCGCGTCTCATAGCCATTTGCCTGACATATCTCAGGCAACATGCGGTTGAGCAAACGAACAGGAGTCTGTTCCTCAAAGAACGGATTGATCTCCTGATTCACAAACAAGATCTTATTGGCACACTTCATACGCGATCCTCCATAATTTTGCCTTTCATTATTGCGGACAATTGGTCGAAATTTGACGCTATATTGGCTAATTTAGTGCAAAGGTACAAAAAAAAAACGATTTTTGCAAATTTTTTCTCAAAAAAACTTTTAATATTCGATTTTTTTTTGTAATTTTGTGGGATTTTTGAAAACTCACCTGTTAGAACAACAAAAAAACTATGCAAATCATAACCACTAAGGCAGAATTGGAGCAAAGCATCCAAGCCTGCAAAATGCGAGGCCAAACGATCGGTTTGGTGCCCACGATGGGTGCGCTGCACGAGGGGCACGCGTCACTTGTTCGTCGTTGTGCGAGTGAGAACGATGTGACGGTCGTGAGCGTGTTTGTCAATCCTACGCAGTTTAACAACAAAGAAGATCTCGCCAAGTATCCTCGTTCGCTGGAGCGTGATGCGGCGTTGCTGGAGAGCATTGGTGCGCACTTTGTGTTTGCACCCACGCCGGAAGAGATGTACACAGCTGAGGAGATGAATGAGCCTTTCCGCTTCGACTTTAACGGGTTGGACTCAATGATGGAAGGTGCGATGCGTCCCGGGCACTTCA
This sequence comes from uncultured Bacteroidales bacterium, assembly GCA_902792835.1. Taxonomy (GTDB): domain Bacteria; phylum Bacteroidota; class Bacteroidia; order Bacteroidales; family Paludibacteraceae; genus Colicola. Next base: position 18,651 of record CADBAZ010000011.1, on the reverse strand, counting down.
ACGGCGTAGTGCAAGTCGTATCGCGACTGTTCTATCTGGTCAAGCCCGACCGCGCATACTTCGGCGAGAAAGACTACCAGCAGCTGGCGATCATCCGCTTCATGGTAGGCTGTTCGTCGTTGGCGGGCACTTTCGGCAACCTGCAGATCATCGGTTGTCCGATAGTACGCGAGGCGTCGGGGTTGGCACTTTCGTCGCGCAACGAGCGTCTGTCAGCTGAAGAGAAACAGACCGCGCTGGCTATATCGAAGACACTATTTGCCTCGCTCGAATGGGCAAAAGAGCCGAACGCTCATGTGAAGGAGGTTGAGCAACGCGTCGTGGATACGATCAACGCGGTGGAAGGTTTGGAGGTGGAGTATTATCAGATCGTGGATCAGACTACCCTACTCCCGACGGACACCTTCCGTCACGCTATCGGCTGCGTAACCGTGTATTGCGGGCCGGTGCGACTGATTGACAACATCAAATATTGATGCGGATACTGATTGACAAATATGTACCGTTTCTGCAAGGCGTACTCGACCGCTATGCAGATGTCAGTTACTTGGATCCGGAGCAGTTCACTGTAGAGGCAGTGCGGGATGCGGATGCGATGATTATTCGTACGCGCACGCGATGCAACGCTGACCTGCTCAAAGGAAGCAAGGTGCAGCTGATTGCCACGGCAACTATCGGCACGGATCATATTGACCTCGAATATTGCCGTGCGCACGGGATAAAGGTGGTAAGTTGTCCGGGCTGTAACTCCAAGGCGGTGTGCGACTATGTAGAAGAGGCGTTGATTGAAACAGTACCCGGCATTCAGCCGCTTGATCCGGATCAACCCGTGCGGCTACTGCGGAGTTTTGAGCGGCGCTACGACCAACTGTCCATCGGTATAGTGGGCTTAGGGCACGTAGGGATGCGCGTGTATAAGATGGCACGGAATCACGGGCTGCGTGTGGTGGTCAGCGACCCGCCACTGGGTTTCTTGGGCGATGTTACGGAGTGCGATATCATCACGTTCCATACGCCGCTCACGCGCGACGGCGAGTACCCGACGTGGCATCTGTGCGACGAGAAGTTCCTAAGCCGCTGTAAACCCGGTGCGCTGATTATCAATGCCGCACGAGGCGGAATAGTCGATGAGCAGGCCTTACTCAAGCGAGGCAATCCGTATATCATCGACACATGGGAAGGCGAGCCGAACATCCATCGCGACGTGTTGGAACATGCGATTCTGGCTTCGTACCACATAGCAGGCTATTCAATAGGCGGCAAACGCAACGCTTCGCGCCAATGCCTGAAAGCACTGTGTGAACATTTCGGACTGCCCAAGCTTAAAGTGAAGAAAGAACCCGACACCGGTCGAGGCGACAAAGAAAGCGGATGGATCAGGCGAATATCTGACCAATTGAAAGCCAACCCCGAGGCATTTGAACAATTACGAAAAGAATATAAATTACGATAAAAATATGGCAAATTTTCAAAAACTAACCCCACGGAGTGAGGATTACTCCAAGTGGTACAACGAATTGGTAGTCAAGGCTGACCTCGCCGAGCAGTCGGCAGTGCGCGGATGCATGGTAATCAAGCCCTACGGCTACGCAATATGGGAAACGATACAGGCGGAATTGGATCGCCGATTCAAGGAAAAAGGCGTAAAGAACGCTTACTTCCCGCTGCTGATCCCGAAATCCTTCCTCAGCCGCGAAGCCGAGCACGTAGAAGGATTCGCCAAGGAGTGCGCTGTGGTTACCCACCACCGCTTGAAAAACGATCCGAACGGCAAGGGAGTGATTGTCGATCCCGACGCACGTCTGGAGGAAGAACTGATCATCCGTCCAACCTCGGAGACGATTATCTGGTCAACGTACAAGAACTGGATCAGTTCGTACCGCGACCTGCCTATCTTGTGCAATCAATGGTGCAACGTGATGCGCTGGGAGATGCGTACACGTCTGTTCCTGCGCACAGCTGAGTTCCTCTGGCAGGAAGGTCACACGGCTCACGCCACGAAAGAAGAAGCCGAGGACTACGCACGGCAGATGTTGGACGTATATGCCGACTTCGCAGAGAACGTGATGGCTATACCGGTTATCAAGGGCGTTAAGTCGCCTAATGAGCGTTTTGCGGGTGCGCTGAACACCTATTGCATCGAAGCGATGATGCAGGACGGAAAAGCTTTGCAGGCAGGTACGTCGCACTTCCTTGGACAGAACTTCGCCAAGTCGTTTGACGTGCAATATCTGAGCAAGGAGAACAAGTACGAGTACGTTTGGGCAACCTCGTGGGGCGTTTCAACCCGACTAATGGGTGCACTGATCATGACGCACTCTGACGACAACGGACTTGTTCTGCCGCCGCACTTGGCTCCGATTCAGGTAGTGATCGTACCGATCTTCAAGAAACAGGAAGACCTCGACAAACTGATGACGGTTGTGGCTCCTCTGTTCGACAAGCTGAAAGCCCGCGGCATACGCGTCAAACTCGACACCGACGACAAATCCACGCCGGGCTTCAAGTTCGCTGACTACGAGTTGAAGGGCGTACCGGTACGTCTGGCTATGGGCGGACGTGATCTCGAGAACGGCACGATAGAAGTAGCTCGCCGTGACACACTCACCAAAGAAACGTTGCCGTTAGAAGGCATCGAAGAGCATGTAGTCAACCTGCTAGAAGAAGTGCAGAAGAACTGCTACCAGAAAGCCCTCGACTATCGTATTGCCAACACCCGTGAGGTGAACAGTTACGACGAGTTCAAAGAGGAGATCAAGAAAGGCGGATTCCTGCTCTGCCACTGGGACGGCACGCCGGAAACCGAGGAGCAGATCAAGAACGACACGAAAGCCACTATCCGTTGTATTCCTCTGGAAGCCCTGCCCGGCTTCAAGCAGGAAGAAGGCAAGTGCATGGTAACCGGAAAGCCCTCGGCAGGACGAGTGGTGTTTGCGATTGCCTATTAGGACAAATGGAGTAAGGAATAAGGAATAAAGACTTAAATGAACTCGACGGATGTGTTATGAAATTGGTTTTTGCATCGAATAACGCACACAAATTGCAAGAGGTACGTGCTATCCTGCCGGAGCATGAGATACTGAGTCTGGAGGACATCGGCTGCCATGCGGATATACCCGAGACGTCGGAAACGCTTGAGGGCAATTCGCTGCTGAAAGCGCAATACGTGTGGGAGCACTATCATCTTGACTGTTTTGCCGATGATACCGGTTTGGAGATTGCAGCATTAGGCAACCTGCCCGGCGTACGTACAGCGCGCTGGGCGGGAGAGCCGAGCAATCCCGCCAACAACAGAAAGAAAGCCCTGGCAGAACTCAGCGTAGAGACGAACCGAGCAGCACGCTTCCGTACGGTAGTTACCCTTATTCGTGACGGCAAGGTGCAGCAGGTAGAAGGGATCGTTCGCGGCAGCATTGCTACTGCTGAGTACGGCAATGGCGGATTCGGTTACGACCCGCTGTTCATACCCGAAGGTTACGACAAGACATTTGCTGAACTGCCCGCAGAACTCAAGAACACTATCAGTCACCGCGCACGTGCAATGCAAGCGCTCAAACAACTATTGTAATCAATCACCAACATGAGACGAATATACCTTACCCTTTTGTTCATTGCACTCACTTTATGCGTGAGTGCCGATTCGTGGACTACACACTTTGCGTACAACGACGTCAACAAGATTGCCGCCGGCGGAGGTAAGGTGTATGCCGTATCATCGGGTGCATTGTATTCTGTTGATGCACAGACGGAAAAGATTCAGACCTACAGTCATCAAGACGGTATGAACGGTCATGACGTAGCGTGCATCAGTTGGGTGGACGACATCGAATCGCTGCTGATTATGTACTCCAACGGCAAGATGGACATACTCAACAACGGTCAGCTTCACTACATACCCGACTTGTACGAGAAATATACGACGCTGAACAAATACTGCCACTCAGTGATCATTCGTGACAGTCTGGCGTATATGGCAATGGAGTATGGCATTCAGACTTTTAACATTCATAAGCGGGAGTTTGTTGATACGTATCTTATCGGTGCAGAAGCATCGGAAGTGTCGGTGCGCAGAATAGCATTTGCCAACAACAGTATTTACGCGGCAAGCGACTCGGCACTATACGTAGCCTCGATGAATGACAATATAGTTGATTATGCGTTCTGGAGCACGGTTACACTTCCTTACAATGGCGCTATACAAAGCATCGAGGAAGCCGGCGGAGTGTTGTATATGTTGATGGATAACATCTGCTACCGCCTTCAAGGCTCAGAATGGCAACAATTCAGCAGTGCAAAATACAAGGCACTCAGCGTGATTGATGATGCGATTCTGCCATCAGATTACCCTACATTGCTATACAATGATGATCTGTGGATGGCAGCCGGGGACAAAGGTGTTCTGCGACAGATGGCAACGGGCGAACAAGCAGTTTACCACATTGAGGGACCACTGAACAATTTACCTTACCGTTTGACGTACCAACAAGGGCAGCTGTTTATGCTGGCAGGCGGTCGTTGGGCAACACAGAACAGAACTCCGGGAGGAGTGTCGCGCTACATAGGTCCCCAATGGCATAAGATATCCGAAGCGGATATTGTACAATCGGTCGGAGCATTGTGTCAGGATTTGATGAATGTGGCAGTTGACCCGAATGATGCCACACACTATTTCGTCACTTCGTACGGCACTGGTCTGTACGAATTCCGTAATGACAAATGCATCAAGCGTTGGAATCGGAGTAATTCTATCATTGGCTCGGCAGCAGAAAAAATAGACAAATACACCCGTACAGACGGTGCTATCTACGATGCGCAAGGAAACTTATGGGTGATGAACGCCGGCAATGTTCCGTACAACATCGTGATTTTCGCCGCCAATGGTCAGCAGGTAGGCATGAATGTTCGCGGCGAAGACGGATCACGTGTAACAATCCACACCGTAGGGCAATTGATTTTTGACAACCGTAACCCTAATCATGTGTGGGCGCTATCCAACCGAAGCGAAGTCTTTGCCGGTTTGGCACTTATTGATACCAAAGGCACTGTTACAGACACCATAGATGACCACTCATTGATTCGAGATCAATGGGTCGATGAAGAAGGCAAATTTATTAACCGCACTGCCATCTACTCGATGCGTCAAGACGCTACAGGCAATATCTGGTTGGCAACAGGCAATGGCATACTAATTATTCCAGCCACCATCGATTACTTTGAATCTGACCTCTGCCGGCGGTTACAGATTACCGATGATAACGGATTGCCGCTGTTTGAGGATGAGGTGGTGAACGATATAGTGTTCGATGAGTTGAACCGCCCATGGATAGCTTCGCAGAACTCCGGTGTATATGTTCTGTCGGCAGATGCCAAAGAGGTTGTTGCGCACTACTCGATGGACAATTCTGCCCTACCCTCCAACACTATTATGTCGCTGGCTTACGACGTGATACACAAGCGGATGTACATTGGCTCGTCACTCGGACTCGTTTCATACAGCGAGTATCTGAGCGATCTGAACCCATCCGAATCCAATAGTGAGGAAGTGGTTGACCCAGGGGCAGCACTACAGTGGAGCACACACTTCGCATATACAAAAATTGATGATATCAAGGTATCGGCTACACATGCTTACGCACTGTCAGAAGGTTCATTGTGCTCAATCAACAAAGATGACGAGTCCATTGCATATTATTCCAAACTGACCGGACTGAGCGGCACATCTATCCAGCGCATCGATTATGACCGTAACACACGCAGGTTGGTTATCATCTATGATGACGGAATGATTGACCTGTTGGACGAAAACGAATCGGTGCATATGATAGCAGATCTGTATCTCAAGCAGGCGAGTGTATCCAAGCAGATACAAGATATCGCCTTCCATGAGGGCAGAGCGTACATGGCAATGCCATTCGGCATCATTGCAATGAATCTGCGCAAGGAAGAAATAAGTGACACATATTACATCGGCCCTAACGGCTCGGCTATATCGATTAGTGCGGTTGCTATCTGGCGTGACAGTATATTCGCCTCCTCGGGCAACAAATTGTATAGTGCGCCCCTCAATGCCAATTTGGTGGATTATTCGCAATGGTCTGCACGCACAATGTCTGCCCCCGTAACGCATATACTCGCCTATAACAACGACCTCTACATGATCATCGACGGATACGTTTATCGCAACTATAGCAAGATAAACACTAAAACAACCTTCACATCGCTTGTTGACAGTCATGATGCACTTCTCGCGTTCAACGCCAGCAAAAATGTATATGAAGTTGTCGGAAGCAAGATCACCCACCAGCCCCTTCCGTCTTCCTACAAGCCTTACTGCGCATTCAAGGACGGTAGCACATACTGGCTCGGTACAGATGAAGGTGTGATTCGCTTGTTTGCCGACGAATCCGTTCAGAAATATCAACCAGAAGGGCCATCGTGCAACAAACCATACTTCCTTACTACTGTCGGGAAGAAGTTATGGAGCGTGCCCGGTGGACGCTGGGCTGTACAGAACAGGCAACAAGGGCAAGTGATGTACTTCAACGGCTCAAACTGGGATAATCTGACAAATAAGGAGATTTGCAAACGATTAGGTTATACTACAACGCTACAAGACTTCGGGCACGTGGCTATTGATCCGGCAGATACAGAGCACTTCTACGTTGCCTGCTTCGGGCACGGTTTGCTGGAGTTTCTTCCGGATGGGAAAGCCAAACAATACACCTACAACAATAGTCCGCTTGCAAGCGCGTCACCAGATAAGAATCCTCAGAATTACTGCCGTGTGGATGCTATAACGTTTGATGCCGAGCGTAACTTGTGGCTCACTAATACAAGCGATTTGGCAACAAACATACATGTTATTGATCCGCAAAACAAATGGCATTCGTTTAATCTATACCAAAACGGTCAACGGATTGTGCTGAATACAGTCAGCAAGTTCCTGGTTGACAATCGTGATCCGAACATCAAATGGGTAGCGAGTGCACGTTTGGATGCTGGAGTAGCGGTGTTTAACGATAAGGGAACACCATATGTTTCGTCAGACGATCGCGTCGTATTCCGCACAACTTTTGTAGATCAGGACAACAAGAGCATTACACTCGATCGACTGAACACTATTGCGCAAGACCATAACGGCGATATGTGGCTCGGTACAGGTCAAGGAATTCTGGTTATTGACAACACAACAGATATCTTCCGGTCAAATGCTTGCAGACGGATGAAGATTTCACGTCATGACGGTACGAACCTTGCCGATTACTTGTTGGGCACAGAGCAGATTAACGCTATCGTGTTTGCCGGCGGAAACAGAATATGGATCGGGACAGAGGCTTCGGGAGTATATCTGGTGCACATGGTAACCAAGGAGAATATCTACGAACCGGAGATTATCGAGCACTTCACCTCGCTCAACTCACCGATGCCATCCGATTGCGTATTGTCAATAGCCATTGATGAGAAGGGTGAGGTCTATATCGGCACATCCAAGGGGCTTGTGTCGTACCGCGGCGATGCTACCGAGCCCGAAGAAACATTCGAAAAGGCTTACGTCTATCCTAACCCTGTTCGTCCGAACTTTGAGGGAACGATTACCATCAGCGGTCTAATGGACGAAACGACGATATATATAGCCGATGCTGCAGGTAATGTTGTGTGCCGCACGCACAGCAACGGAGGAACAGCCATCTGGGACGGAAAGACGCAATCCGGAAAGAAAGCCCACTCAGGTGTTTACACGATATACTGCAACACCGCTGACGGCAAGAACCACACAGTCCTCAAACTGCTGCTTATGCATTAACAAAAAATAAAACTCCCGCTCTGACAGATGCGGGAGTTTTATTTGAGCATATTGTCTATTACAACGCTTTGAGCGTAGCCAACAAGAAGTGATAGAACTTCTGCACGGAAGCAATATTCACACGCTCGTCGGGACTATGCGGATGTTCGATAGTCGGACCGAAGGAGATCATATCCAGACCGGGATAGTTGCGACCGATGATACCACACTCCAAACCGGCGTGAATAATCACAATACGCGGCTCAGCACCGAACTCACGCTCGTAGATTGTTTTCATTGTGTGCATAATCGGGCTGTTGATGTTCGGTTTCCAACCCGGGTAAGCACCCGAGAACACAACATCAGCACCGGCGATAGAAAATGCCGAATGGATAATCTCACGGAGTTCATTCTTGCGGCTCTCAACAGCAGAACGGGTCAGACATTGCACTTTAATCACATCCTCTTCGCCCTCGTGGCTGAACTCAATCATAGCGAGGTTGTTGGACGTCTCAACTATGTCAGGCATCTCAGCCATCATGCGATATACGCCGTGCGGGCAAGTAGTTATAGCATGAATGAGGAAATCCTGAACATCTTCAGGCATCTCGACCTTGGGGCAATCGACTTGCTCGGCAGTAAGGCTGATGGCGTCCTCAACGCCTTCGTACTCGGTAACGAACAATGTTTCGAAATCATCGACAAGCGCCATTACGTCATCGTAAGCATCGGCAGGAATCGTGATGATTGCCTCAGCTTCGCGCGGTATAGCGTTGCGGAGTGAGCCTCCTTCCACACGTGCAAGACGTGCCTCGTAGTTGGTGACAGCCTCTTTGAGGAAGCGGAACAGGAGTTTGTTGGCATTGGCACGCTGCAGATGGATGTCGCAACCGGAGTGACCACCCTTGCAGCCCGAGAGACGTACACGCAAAGCGATGTCACCCTCCTCGGTAGGAACAGGAATATAGCGGAACGTAGCCGTTGTATCCACGCCACCGGCGCAACCGACATAGAGTTCTCCTTCGGTTTCCGAATCGAGGTTCAGCAACGTTTTGCCTTGCAGCCAACCGCCCTTAAGATCGAATGCGCCGTACATACCTGTTTCCTCATCTACGGTGAAGAAAGCCTCAAGAGGCGGATGAACCACACTCTTGTCAGCAAGGATTGCCATAGCAGTAGCTACTCCGATGCCGTTGTCTGCGCCAAGCGTAGTGCCATTGGCAGTTACCCATTGTTTGTTATCCTCAACGTACGCCTCAATGGGGTCGTTGGCGAAGTCAAACACCTTGTCGCTGTTCTTCTGGGGAACCATATCCATGTGTCCTTGCAGGATCACACCCGGATGGTTCTCGTAACCCGGGGAGGCAGGTTTGCGGATCAGCACGTTACCGATAGCATCGGTCAGCGTTTCCAAACCGAGACTCTTGCCATAATCAATGAGAAATTGCGATATCTGCTCTTTCTTTCCCGACGGACGGGGAATCTGCGTGAGTTTGGCGAAATTCTGCCAAACGCCTTTTGGTTCAAGATTAGTCATATTTCGAAGATTTAATGGTTTGCCGACTGCAAAGTTACGAAAAAAATCTCACATTTGCAAATTTTTCAGGCAAAAAATCACATTAACTATCATCTATTCATTATCAACCGCCAACGCATCGAGTCCGGCAGTGAGGGCAAAGAGGGTTACATTCCAGTTGATTGTCACCTCATTAGAGGCATAACTGGGTTGGTAATCCAGATAACTCTCGTCGGCAGGAACGTCTTTCGGATATTTCACGCCGTCTGTCTCAGCATCCTGACGCATAGGGTTCGGACCACCTGCAAGGAAGCCCGGGTGCGTACCTTTCGGATGGCTGTATGAGAGGCGATGATGCGGATGACAGACGGGTTTGCTACCAAAACCTGTAACGTAGCAGTAGCCGGTAGCATTCTGACCAAGGATGTAGTTGAGGCAACGCTCGGCATTGACACGATATTTCTCATCGCCCGTCAAACGGTAAGCATAGAGGCACTCTATACCGCGCCAGCAGCAGCCCTCGGAATTGCAGCCCCAGAAGAAATCGTCCTCGCGGTTGCCGTAAGGAGAGTGGAATACAGAAACGGTTGTTGCCTCGTCGAGGAAAGGTTGGAGATACTCCAACAAGGCTTCCATATTGGCTTTGTTTTTGGCTGTGTCTTCGGAGTGCATGAGCCAGTCGAGGTAACTCAATTCGGCCACATTGCCCCAAACGGAAGGGGTGTATTGACCGTTAGCCTCTGCGATAGCTTTCGCATGTTCCGTAGCGGCCACTTTGTATGCATTTTCTCCGGTAAGGATAGCCAGTTCAATAGCAGCCCAGTAAAACTCGTCGTGAACGTCGAAGTCATCGTATGCGCCGGTGGTTATTTCCGGTTTGAACTGTTCGTTCATCTTCGGCTGGTCGTAATAGACTTCGGGATTAGCTTCAGCCCACGCATAGGCACGTTTGGCGGCATCTGTTGCTTGGGCAACAAAGCCCGGGTATGCAGCCTCGAACGGCGCATAGACACGTGCAGCGAGAGCCATTGTAGCAGCAAAGTCAAGAGCCGCAGCAGTGGTTTTGAGCACTACATAACGAGTCTTTTGGCACTCGTCAGGACGAATGAATCCCTCGAAGTTCGGCTCGGTAAGTTTGTGATATACGCCGCCGTCGGTATCTTGCATCGTGAGCATCCAACGAATGTTGTACATAGCCTCAGCAAGCATATCGGGAACGGGTTGCCTTGATTCCGGGATATTCAGGTTGAGTGCCTTGAAATAGTCGGGATTCAGTTCGTACGCCATGAGCCAAACACCCATGGTAAAACCGCTGTTGACGATATATTTGTTGTAATCGCCTGCATCATACCAGCCGCCCGGTGAAGAGATGACTGTTCCTTCGGGGCGTTCGGCTGTAGCAGCGGAAGCATGAACAAGCACGTGATCATCCGGATGACCGGCTTTGCGCTCATAGCCTTCGGCGTATGGCTCGACTATATCCATCGAAGCACGCTGGTAGTAGAATGCACGAAGCGCCTTGCGGGTGAGTTCGCTGTACGGATGGTTAGTGATGACAAATTGGCATTTTGCGGTTGACGAACCGTCATTTACGCAAAGGGTATATTCGCCCTCGGTGGTGAGATCAGAAAAATCGACAACACAACAAGGTTTGCCGGAAACGGGATTGAGCATCGTTTCGGATGCTTTTCCCTGCCAAACAACGTCACCTTGGGCTGAAACAATATCGACATTCCCCCGACTTTCCCCCGATATTCCCCCGATAATGGTGGACGTTTTTTCCTGTAAGGGACGAAAACCGACCTGATTGAGTCGAATCTCAAGGTTGGAAGCAGTTTGCTTGCACCCCGCAAAGAGGATGCAAGCAAACGTAATAATAACAGTTGATTTCTTCATAATTGCTATTATTTATGTAGCGGGAACTTGTATGCTAACAGCGCCATGATAGCCGCGATGGCAGCCGGGAACAATGAGAACAGTGCCCAAATCATCGTTCGTACCGATTGTTCGTCGGTGATGGTTACAATCGTTTCGCCGGTTATCATGTCCTGTTGCGAGACGAGTCCTGCAAATCCAAGGAGCAAGGCAGTCAAGCTGCCGGAGATAGCTCCGCCGAACTTCTGCGCCATTGTACCTGACGAGAAGATCAGTCCGGTGGAACTTGTGCCATTTTTCTCGGTTGCATAGTCAGCAACATCGGCGTACATCGACCAGATAAGCGGCGAATAGAATCCTACGCCTATTGAAGTGAGCACTGACACAGCAATCATCAGCCACAGGCAGGACGGATCCATCGGGATGAAGAAGTACGCTACAGAGAATATCGCACAGATAACCGATGCCCAAACGAAAGCCATGCGTTTAGAGCCGATCTTACGCGTATAAGCCGGGCTCAATGCGCCAAATATCATACAAGTCACCTCGCTAAACGCCATGAATGCCGTATAGTTGATGATGAACTTGCCGAACGTAACATCGCCGCCTATGCAGTAGGTAATCATATAACCTGCCACCGCATAGCGGAAACCGTTGAAGAAGTTCGAACTGAATGCCACAAGCGTCATATACACCCACGGTCGGTTGCGGAAGAGATCCACAAACTGCTTGAACTCAAATTTCTCGGCACGAATAGGCTCATGACGTTCCTTGGTAAGTAAGCCGCAAGCCATAGTCATCAATGCAGCCAGCAGTCCGAATCCGGCTCCGAGCACAGCGTACTGATGTTGCTCTGTACCGCCGATGAGTTTCTGCAAATGTGGGAACGCGAACAGGGTAACAAACCCCATGGCATACGCCCCCACCATACGGAAGGCAGAGAACTGGTTTTTCTCGTTGTCGTCGGTTGTCATTACACCGAGCAGTGAGCCGTACGGCACATTGACCATCGTATAGCATGCCATCATCAGCAGATAGAAGCTATATGCCCAGATACGTTTGCCTGCAGGGCCGAGATCGGGCGTGAAGAGCAGCAAAGCGAAGATCAGTCCGAAAGGTATTGAACCGAAGATCAGCCACGGGCGGTAGGTGCCCCAGCGCGACTGCGTACGGTCGGCTATACTGCCCATGAGCGGGTCAGTAATGACATCGAAGAGTCGCGCCAACAGCATTAGAGCTGCCGCATCGGCAAACGTCAGACCGAATACGTTCGTAAAGAACAGCGGGAAAGCGATGGACATAATCTTCCAAGTGATGCCGCCAGAAGCAGCATCACCCAGAGCATATCCGATTTTTTCTCTTAACGGAGCAGCCATTACTTGAAGGTTATCTTGTTAATATTCAAACCAAAACCTACAATAGACATTGCGCCGCCATTGTTCTCAACAAGGTTCTTGCAACGATCGTCATACGTGAAGCTATACGGACTCGGCACATTCTCCATACCGTCGATTTGTGCTACCAGATCCTCACCCCACCACGGCGTAGTGATACGCATAGCGTGATACTCAGCTTCAGGTACATCATAGTAAACAAAGATAGTCGAGCCAACAGGCACTACAGACATCTCAGCAGCCGTTACCTTCACCAGATCGGCGTTCCAGTCAAGAGTAACCGGACCGGTCCAGATTGTTTTTTCTTCGCTGACGATGGTAGTAGCTTCGGACACTGCACCTTCCGAGGTAATGAACAGTACGCTTGAGCCATCCTTGTTGAGCATGGAGAGCTTGTGCTCGCCCACTTCAGCCTCAGGGGCAATGAGCGTAACCGAAGTCTCGGTAGCGGTGAGCTCGGTGATTGTTGTACCATCCACCTTGACGGAAGCAACATTCTGGAGGTTAACACCTGTCAGAACCCACTCGTCACCCGGGGCAAATGATTCAAAGCCTGCAAGAACAACCGAACCGTTGTGTACCTCTATACCATCAGCGCCAAACAACCTGTCTTGAGTATCCTTCAAACGGAGGAAGAACTTTCCGTCCTCCAACTCGGGCATAGTGAATGTGAGCTGATCGTCGGTTTTAAACGTTGGTTCAATTTCTTTTAAGACATTCTCGCCGAGTACGTCTTGTGAAATAACCACCCGGGCTACAACGCTCATGTTCTGACCGTCGAGTGTGACAGTCATTCCCGGAGCAGCGTGACGACCGGCTGCCGGTGCAGCGGAGTACGGGTCAGAATCGTACGGAAGAACGACAACTGAACCGTCACGGTGTGAACTCAGACCTTTCTCGGTCACAGCCTCAATGCGCAAAGCATAGTTACCTGCGGGGAAGGTCATATTGATCTTCGTTCCAGTGAACACCTTCTGACCATCCAGATACCAGTTGATGGTAGTATAAGCCGAAGGCGTAACCGTCACGGAGTCGAAGAGCGGTGTATCAGGGTTCGCCAGTTTGTAGGTAAACGAACCGGTACCCGACTCATTGTACGGCTTAAGAATCAGCGGAGCATCGTCAGGCGACTGCGTGTCGAACGGTTCATCCTTCTGGCACGCTGTGAAGCTAACGAGTAGCGCCATTGCCGCTATATAAAATAACTTTTTCATATCTCTAAACTCTAAACGTTAAACTCTAAACTTACTTTACGTCCCACCACAAGCGAGCGTGCCAGTCATATGTTCCGGGAACACGGCTCTTGGCTTGTTCATATTGCTCCTTGCTGTAGGTTTCTTCCTTGAGCGGATAGCAGAAACGTACAGGAATATCAGCGCCATCGATGAGCGGGTTCTTGCCTTCCGGAGCTTTGAGCCTCGGATAGTCAGAGCGACGCACGTTAGCCCACGCTTCAGCAGGGTTGTGGAAATGCAGAATCCAAGCTTGGGTATTGATCTGGCTCTTCTGCTGATCAGCCACTACGCCGAAGGCTATACCCGATTGAGCAATATATGCAGCGAATTCACTATCGGTAACAGCGTCGCAACCATAGTGGTCAGCGAGCAGATCCATAGCAGCGCGAATACCTTCCTCATAGTAGTTCTTGGCATTGTCCGAAGTCCAGCCTAACACCGCAGCTTCAGCACGCAGGAAGCATACTTCAGCATAGGTCATCAGCACACCCGGGTTATCCGAACGCAGGAAGTTGTTCGCAAGTTTAGGCAGCAACCAACGGGGATTCTCTCCCGGGTTATAGTCCGGATGAGCTGCCTGAACTTCAGCAATCTTGTTTGCCAGCGCACTGCCCGGGAAGTCGGTGTAACTTGGCCAGTTATCCCAAGAGAAGTATCCGGGAGGTACCATATAGATGATATCCGATTCGGGGTTAGCTTTCTGGGTGGCAATAACTGCGTCGGTTACGTCAATACGGCCGTCAGCACTTGATAGCGACATAAAGTCGTCGATATAGAAGCGGCAGAGGCGGGTAGTACGCGGATCGTTATTGTTGTAGAGTTGCTCCCAGAACGTCTGGCAGATATACGTCGGGTTGTTCGACGGGTCATTGCCATAGAAATACTTCGACAGCGCATTACCACGGAAGTCACTATATGACTCCTGACCAAAGCTGTAGGTTACGTTCATGTGCTTAACGCAGGCATTGTCAGCCTTGCTTGTCATTACGCCGTCAGCCAGAGCTGCAACAAACTCATCCTTTGCCAGGTCGGGCAGGATGTCGCTGATACGCATAGCATAACGCAGACGCAACGAGTTGGCGAACAACCGCCATGATTCAATATCACCTTCGAACAGTGGGTCGCTTGTTATAGGACTGCCTTGAACGTCAAGTTGTGCAGCAGCGGCTTTGAGTTCGCTGAAGAACAACTTATACAACTCTTCCTGAGTGTCGTACTTGGGGTTCGACTCGCCTGACAGATAAGCCAATCCAGCCTCAGAGAAGGGCACGTCACCATAGTAATCCGTCAACAGCGAACCGATAAATACGCGGTAAATACGCAATGCAGCATTGACGTTCTTGTACGTCGGTTCGTCACCAGACTTAGCAATAGCATCCGTCAGGTTACGTATTGCACCCGGATACAGATTGTTCCACGGACGTGACATCTCGTTGTCATCCATACGGTGCTGACCACCATAGTTGGTTGTATTCCAGCAACCCATCAGATGTTGTGTGAATGCATATACATACAGACGATGTACATCCACATAGTTCATATCACCATAGGTCTGCAGTTCTGAGAATGTGAGTTGCAGGGCAGGATTGAATTGCGCTGCCTTGGTAGGATCGGTATTGATTTCCTCATAGACCTTGTCAGAGCAAGATACGAGAACAGCCGCTAAAGCGAACAGTATAAATAGTTTCTTTTTCATAATAGTATCCTTTCTACTTTTGACTATTGACTTTCGACTGTCTTAGAATTTGATATTAAAGTTCATACCGTAACTTCTGCGGCTGGGCAGTGAGCCGTACTCCAGACCCAGACCGGAAGTATTGTACTGAGCATCCGGATCAATATCCTTGATGTTCTTCCATACAATGAACGGGTTACGTGCCACGAAGCTGATGCCTACGTGTTTCACTACGCCTTTCTTATCCAGCCACTCTCTCGGGAAGTCAAGTGTAAGCGTGAGTTCACGGCACTTGATGTACGAGTTGTCATAGATGAACAACTCAGGCGAGTTACGCGATACCTCATACCAGTATTTCTCGGGATTGATATAGATATCATTCTCACGGTAGGTGCCGTCGCCATTGTCGATAACGCCGTCAACGAGGTAACCGCCTGTAGCTACCCAACCGCTTGTTACGCCGGCAGCCTTGCGCTCCTCTTCTGACTTGTACCACTCGGCGCGGCCAACGAGAGTCTCTTTGGCTTTACCAGTCTCGAATGCCGAACGCTCGGACATTGAGAAGATATCAGCACCGACCTTGATGTCGAACAGAGCGTGCAAGCTGACCATCTTATAACGCAGCGTGGTGCTCAGACCACCCGTCCAGTCCCATTGGGCATTACCGAGCACCTTGTTCTCAGTGGTGAACTTAGGCAGACCGGTCGTGGCGTCCACGATTACTCGGCCTTCATCATTACGAGCCAGAGCCGGACCGCAGATTGAACCATAGTTCTCACCCTCGCGAGCAGAAACATATACGTTACACCAAGTAGCCTTAGCTAGTTCGAGTTCCGTTGTTCCATCGACCAGTTTGAGCACCTTGTTGTTGTTCTTCGACCAGTTGATATTCAAATCCCAGCTGAAATCCTTGGTTTGCACGAGACGTGCACCGAACGTAATTTCAAAACCTTGGTTGAGTATCTCACCGGCATTGATCAGACGGTATTCATAACCGCTGGCAGGCGATGTGGCCATAGCGATGATCTGATCGCGTGACTTCTGATGATAGAATGTGAAGTCGAGGCTGATGCGGCTATTAGCCCACTTGGTTTCAAAACCTGTTTCGATTGAACGTGTACGCGTCGGCTTGAGGTCAGCGTTCGGAACGAGATTACCATATACCGAACCGATTGTATAACCCGTGTAGCTGAACTGTGACTTAGCATAACGCAGAGCCAACTGATACGGGTCAGTATCACTACCAACCTCAGCCCAGCTCAAACGCAACTTACCGTAAGGCAATACTTTGCGATTGCTGGTAATCAGTTCGGAGAATACCCACGAACCGCTTACTGACGGATAAACATACAAGTTCTTGCCTGCTGCCAGGGTCGATGACTTGTCGCCACGTACCGTAGCATCCAAGTACAGCATGTGACGCCAACCGAGGTTCACTGAACCGAAGACGGAAACGATACGCTTGGTATAAGCCTCTTCTTGAACAGACTGCTCCTCGAAGCTTGACATAGCAATCACCTCACGAACACTCATATCCGTGCCGGTATTGATTACCGTACGGTTGTTGACGTTATATACGTTCACACCGGCGGTTGCCGTGAAGTCGAAGTCACCCCAACTGTCCGTATAGATACCCAACGCCTCGGCATTGAACATACGGTTGTTGTAGTAACTGTTTTGCAAACGACCAGCCTCGTAACCAGGGGTAGTCGGATACTTGAAATCCGAGAATTGGAAACGGTTCAATTCTGCACCTACCGTAGCCTGAATCTTCAACTGCGGGATAATGTTATACACGATCTTACCGTTCATACGGAGCAGATCCTTGTACGACTGATTCTTGTTCTTGTAGATCTCCCAGTATGGGTTAACGTTGTAGGGATCCATTCCGTTCCAGTTCTGGTACTCACCCAGTTCGTTCTGGTAGTTCTTGAGCCATGCTTGGTCATAGGTGGTGGACAGAGTCATAAGGTTCTTACCTACGTTCGACTTGTCGTCACCCAATGCCGGACGGTTCTTGACATCCTCATGCGTATAGTTGACATTGAAGTCAAAGTCAACCGGTCCGATCGAGGTGTTGGCACGCAGGGTCAACACGTTGCGGCTCATGTTCGAGTTCGGCAGAATGTCTTTGTTACGCAAATCCGTGTACGAGAAACGGATACCTGTTTTGCCGGTGTTCATAGATACAACAGCCGTGTTCGTACCCGTCAAACCGAGTTCGAAGAAGTGCGCCGTGTTGTTCGGAATAATGTTGAACGGATGCTCCTGACCGTCAAAGTAACGAAGCATCAAGCCATTGTCGGCTTTCGGTCCCCACGATTTGTTGGTGTTGCTTACGGCGTCCACATTGTACATACCTTCCGAACCCATTCCATACACTTGCTGTACGTTGTCCCACTTGCTGAGTTGGCTGTCAAAGGTCAGTGTTCCGTTGTACTCAACGCTCCACTTGGCATCACCTGTATCGGCTTTCTTCGTGGTGATAAGGATTACACCGTGGCTGGCGCGGCTACCGTAC
This sequence comes from uncultured Bacteroidales bacterium, assembly GCA_902792835.1. Classification (GTDB taxonomy): domain Bacteria; phylum Bacteroidota; class Bacteroidia; order Bacteroidales; family Paludibacteraceae; genus Colicola. Next base: position 652 of record CADBAZ010000011.1, on the reverse strand, counting down.
AATGCAGCAGCAGCAGGACCTTTCAGTACCGACATCGACTCGATGTCATCGGGGTTCAATGACGACAAACCGTTACCGAGGTCATAACCACCGGCTGTTCCGGCTTCGCCGTAATTGGTGTTATCCATCGGCACACCGTCGATCACATACAGCGGCTGGTTGTCGCCGGTAATCTCCGTCGCACCACGTAATACAACGCGGGTTGAACCCGAAGCACCACCTGCGGTTTCTTGTACAACCAGACCTGCTACACGACCTGCCATAGCGTTCGCCGCACTCGGGTTGCCGGCTTTGGTCAGATCTTCGCCTTTCATCTCGCCGACCTCGTAGCCCAGGGCTTTCTTGTCGCGCTTGATACCCATAGCGGTTACCACTACCTCCGAGAGCACCTCCGTGTCCTCGTGCATCGTTACGTTAATGAGGTTACCCTCAACCGTGAACGTTTGTGCGCTGTAGCCCATGTACGAGAACTCCAGCACTTCGCCCGGCTCCGCTTCGATGCTGTAGTTACCATCGAAGTCGGTAATTGTACCGCGCGTCGTTCCTTTAACGAGTACGCTCGCTCCGATCAGCGGACCGTCAGCGTCTTCTACTGTACCCGTTACAACGTTCTGTGCAAATGTCATGCTCATTGACCCCAAAACGAAGGCAA
>CADBAZ010000010.1 GCA_902792835.1 uncultured Bacteroidales bacterium | reverse complement strand
GGTTTGGTAGCGACAATCATATGATAGCCGTCTTCCATTTTCCAAATAAACGGATCGCGGAAATTGAGCGTGCTATAGCCGTAGTCCCCTCCGCGCAGACGGAAGAGCTGATCCTTAGTCCAGGTCTTGAAGTCCGGAGAAGTGGCACGCATGACCACTTGACGATCTTCGTCCGCAGCGGGTTTGTAACGCTCGCCGGTGTAATAGATGTAATACAGTTTTTCTGTTTCGTCATAGACCACGCAACCGGTACCGAGGGCTGCATCTTGTTCACCGGCACGTCCGGTTGGCAGCACTTCACCCATAGAGGTGTAAGTGGCGGCATCGGTAGTGCGTACGCCCCACAAAGGGTGGAAAGTCTGCTCCATATTCTGCTCGAAGTTATGGAGATAGAGGATCTTGAAGTCCTTAGCCACCGGATCGTAGAAGGGCAACGGGTCACCCACGGAACCTGCAGAGGGCTTGTAATACGTATTACTGCTCACCTCGTCTGATGCATTGAAATAGGTGATAGTGTTCTCCCAGTCTTTCTGCTCGGGCTCAAACGGCTTCTCGCAAGAAGCGAGGAACAAAGAACAAAGAGCAAAGAGCAAAGACATATTTAATAACTTTCTCATAGGTTTATTGCTTTAGATAGTTAAACGCATTTTCGGTTATCTTAGCTACGTTCGCATGGTAGTAAGAGGTATATTCCGACGGATCTGCAACGGTATACCAGTCATAGCAGCCGGAACCGATACATACGATCGCTCCGTGTTCAGCGGTACGACGGAACTCCCACGCTACGACAGCATCGTTGCCACCGGCGATGTCGTACGCACCGGTCTTCTCATGGAACACGTCACGGTTGTCATATCCTCCCCAATCGGAACCTATATGGTACTGTGCGGTGGAGTTGGTGATACGATAGCCTGCGTCGCAGGTATAGACATGATCCGAAACCGTCGGATCCATGGTGAGGTTCTGCCAAAGTGCATGATCGGTGTGACCGGTGATAGCAAACTCCCACGGACCACCTACGCGCTCTGCATCAGCTTCCTTACCGCCCCATGCATTATTCGGGAAGCACTCGGCTTCGCCTAAATAGTACGGCAGGTTCACCGCATAACGGGTCAGCAGGAACGATCCACCGGCATGGTAGAACTCTTTGAGTTTGTCGAGCACGGTATAATCGACTGCTTCGGGAGCGTTTGCCTCAAAGGCACCCTTACCCTCCAGACCTCCGTCCTTATGGAAATGCCACCAGATAACCTTGCAGTCGGTCATTACTACACGTCCGGCAGCCAGATCGGCGAAGGAAGCATAGTCTGAGTTCTCCACATTGGCAAGCATCCAGTTAACCGCCTCTTGCTCCTCGGGGTTGAGTTGGGATACCGTCTCGGCAAGACCGAGATAGAGGACGACGGGGTTGCCTTTCTCTTTGACCGTAACCTTATATGTTGTCGAAGCAGTGCCGTAGGTAACAGTAAAGTCGACAGGGTTGGTAAAGTCACACGGAATACCTGCATCCGGTGTGAGGGTGGCGCCTTCGGTGGTTTTGATAGCCGGGATAAGGGTCTTGAGATCCGTTCCGACCGGCACCGCTACGTTGATGGTATGCGCCACCTGATCAATAATACCGACATAGAGGTCATTGAGCGTAAATGAGAGGATGCGTGCTTCGTCATGCCTAACGCTCAGTTTATAATCCAGATACACGTTGCCGTTCTCCACATGAATGACAACAGGTGAAGTCATATTGAGCTTAGCACCCTGTGACGGAGTAGCAGTTGCACCAGCAGAGAGTTTGAGGGTCGTGATGGTCATGAGGTGATCATCGTGTACCTCGGGTACACCTACGACTACCGTGCGGGCAGCATGGTTCACTACGCCCGGGTAGATATCATCCAGCACCAAAGAATCAATCTTGCAATCGCCGTCTACGCTGAAAGTACTGTCTTTCTTGTCGCACGAAGATAGACCGCATGCGGCTAAAAGAATAAAGACCGCTGCGCTAAAAGACAAAAGACTATTTTTCATATTACCATCCTCCTATATTTTGTTTATAATGACCGTTAGATGCCGCAATCTGCTCATGCGGGATAGGCAAATACTCGTTCTTATTGGCTGTGAAGTGAGCAGTAGTGTAGATACGGCAGTCGTTAGCCTCCTCTACATAGTACTTATTGATCACTTGCTCCGCTTCACCCCAGCGCACGAGGTCGAAGAATCGTTCGGACTCCATAGCGAGTTCCAGACGTCGCTCCATCTTCACGCGAGCGAGTGCGTCGGTGTTATCCATATAGGGCTTTACGCGAATCTTCGCACCGTAGTTGGTGTCGTATCCGGAGAGCATGCCCAGGCTGCGCGATGCGCGGTTACGCAGACGGTTGACGAGTTCGATAGCCTCATCATTGCGTCCCAGTTGGGCTAATGCCTCAGCGCGCATAAGCAGTACGTCGGCATAGCGAACGACGATACGGTTCATCGGGGTACCAAACCAGAGGGCTGAACGGATGAGGTAACCGCTCTCGGGATCGACATTATGCTTTAGAGTAACGTGATAACCATACAGACCGTTGGAGCGACTCCAGTTGTGAGTGCGACTCATCATCAATTTAGGATTGAACTCATACGGGAAACCTGCTATGCCTACCGTGAGCCATAGACGCGGGTCAGCAGCATCGGTTGCCGGATCGAAGTCCTTGGAGTTGAAGTCATTGATGAACGGCAGACCATCTGCATTGGTGCGGAAGGCATTAACGAGGTTCTGACTGGGTTTGTAAAAGTCACAACCACCGTCGGTTACCCCTTCGATACCCGGTACCATCAAGCCATACGACCAGTTGCAGTTACCAAGGTTCGTTCCGTCGTTAGTGGAATACTGCATAGCCCAAAGGCTCTCTTTGCCGTTCTCGTATTGCGGTTCAGGACGGAAATTATTATGGAAATCATCTTCCAAGCCATATTTGCCGGCAGCATAGATAGCCTCATCGGTGTAAGTAAGCACTTTCTGCAAGTCATCGCGATTGATCTCGGTTACCTGATGGCTGTTGGGATCATCTTGTCGATAGGCTTTGTACAGATAAACCTTCGCTAACAAACCAGCTGCGGAAGCTTGAGTGGGACGACCTTTCTCTGCCTGGGTCACAGGCAATACCGAATACGCATACTCCAAGTCATCAGCGATGATTTGCCAACCTTCGTCATTGGTGTACTCGGTATTGGAGAGTTGCGAATACTCCTCTTGGGTCATGTCGGGTTTGATGACGAAGGGGATGTTTTTGTAGAGACGTTTTAAGAGGAAATGCGCATACGCACGCAGGAACCGCATCTCACCAAGACGCTGCGCTTTGAGTTCGTAGCTGTCGTCCATAGCATTGAGTGCATTGATTGCAGCATTGACACGTCCGAGACAGTTGTACAGACGCACCCACATATCATTGATGTTCCAGTTGGTGGTCAGGATGCCTTGCGAGATCTCCAATTGATGGAACACATCACCATCGTTCTCTGTGATACCGCCTTTGTAGGCATCGTCGGAGCGGACGTCGAAATTCCACATCGAGAACGATGAGTTTACATCCTCTGCCGAGATAAAGATGGCATAGGCAGAGATACATATATTGTCGATGTATAGCGGGTCATTCACCTGCTCTCCGCTCAGAGTACCTTGCGGGATATCCTGATTGAGGAAACTGTCGCAAGAAGAGAGACCGCCTGCGGCTAAAAGAATAAAGACCGCTACGCTAAAAGACAAAAGACTAAAATGCTTTCGACTTTCGACTTTTTTCTTTCTACTAAATATATTTTTCATAATTCTTTCCCTTTCGATTAGAAGGTTACTTTTGTTCCGAGTGTTACGGTCAACGGAATAGGATAGCCGAATGTCGGGTTCTCAGGATCTACTCCGGTGAACTTAGCCGAGTGGATGGTGAACACGTTCTGCGCCGACAGATACCAGCGCCAGTTCTGCATCATCATCTTATCGCATGCACGCTTGGGAAGGTTGTAGCCAAGTTGCAGGTTACGCAGCTTGAGGAACGAACCGTCCTCTACGAAATATGTGCTCACGCGTGTCTCATTGTTGTTATTGTTAGTGGATAATGCAGGGATATTGCTATCGGGGTTGGTAGGGCTCCATGCATCCAACACGCGCGTACCTTTATTCAGGTTTGCTACGTTCACTCCACTCCAGAGGTCGGTTTGCTCCTTATAGTCTTTGGTAATGGCTTGTACGCCGCCTACACCTTGGAAGAAGATGGTCAGGTCAAAACCTTTATACTCGAAATAGAAGTTCGCACCGAAGGAAACAGCCGGTACCGGGCTGTATATCCAATCTTGGTCGGCTTCGGTGATGATACCATCGCCGTTGAGGTCGCGATAGCGGATACGACCGAGACCTGCACCTTCCTGAATAGCGTGGTTGTCTATCTCGTCTTGACTTTTGAATATGCCGTCAGCGATATAGCCCACCTGCGAACCTATAGCATGTCCGATAACGGACTTGACACCGTTACCACCGAACGTGCCTCTGGCGGCAACAGTTGCCGGCAGATCAACGACGGTGTTGGAGTAATGCGAGAGGTTGGCAGCGATGTCGTACTTAAAGCCGGACTTGGTTTGGTTGCGGTAGCCCAGACTAAGTTCAATACCCATGTTATCCACAGCACCGGCGTTCACCCACTGCGAAGCACCTTCACCCATCACACCGATGCCGTCCATGAGTACGAGGATGTCCTTGGTCTGCTTATAGAACCAGTCGAACGAACCATATAAGCTCTGCTTGAAGAACGCAAAGTCAAGACCGGCATTGGTCTGGGTGGTTGTTTCCCATTTGATGTCATCGTTACCGATCTGAATACGACGGAAACCCGAAGGAAGGATACTGCCACCGTTGGTACCGGCTATATCATACGAAGTACCGTAACTCTGACCACCGTTCTCATTCACTCCGTAGTTGGATTCATAGATGGTGTAACGCGCTGTAGAAGCAATATCCTGGTTACCTGTTTGTCCCCATGACACACGCAGTTTAAGGTCATCCAGCCATGACGATGTCCCGCTCATGAACTTCTCTTGCGAGATACGCCAACCGGCGGATACGGATGGGAAGAACGCAAAACGGTTGTTCTTACCAAATCGACTCGATCCGTCATAACGAGCGGTGAACGAAATCAGATAACGGTCATCGTAGTTGTAGTTCACTTTGCCGAAGAATGAGATGAGCGAGAAACTGCCGGCACCTCCGTATGACTGCGCCTTACCTGTTCCGGCAGATGGCCACATATAGGTCGGGTTGAGCACGATGAAGTCCTCCTTGTAAGCAGAGAACCATTCGTCGGACTGATGGTTCAACTCCGTACCGAGCATGAAATCCGCACGATGTTTACCAATCTCTAGATTGTAGGTAGCTACAGCATTCCACATCCACTTTGTCCAGTGTTCTTGTTTGTTTTCTACGGCGTTCTTGTCATTAGCCACCACACCGTCTTTGATCGGATAGGTGAAGAAACGCTGACGTTTCTGTGCGTAGTCTATACCCGCAGTAGTACGGATATGTAAGCCCTTGACGGGATTGATATCAAGGAACACATTACCGAACACACGCCAATAGACATAGCGGTTATCTTTGTTGCGTGTCAAAATCGACAACGGGTTCTCACGTTGCGGGAAACCGCTTGACGAAGGCGCTTGTGCTAATTCGCCATCGGTGTTATACACAGGCAACAAAGGGTGATATTGGAGTACACTGTTGATGAATCCACCCGGGGCACCTACTTCCGAGGTGCGGCTGAAGGTGAAGTTCTCACCAATGGTCACTTTGTCATTGAGCAGTTTGTAATCGCTGTTAATACGTCCGGAGAAACGGTCAAAATCGGAGTACTTGATGATACCGTCATTGCGGTAGTAACCGAGCGAGAAGAATGTGCTGCCTTTCTGCCCACCATGAGAAACGGAGAAGTTGTAGTTTTGTATCAAACCCGGGCGGGTTGTCTGAGAGAACCAGTCGGTATTACTTACAGGCACGGTACCGGCATCATCCAAGTATTTGTTGAGCATGATATTATTCAGTACCGGTTGTCCTTGTGCATTATATCCCCAGTCGTAACGGTAACCTAACACGTTGGTGTTCGGATCGGATGTTCCGTCATTGATATATGCCTGCCAGAGCGCACGACCATACTCTTCGGAGTTAAGTACACGCATGCGGTTGACATACGACTGCACAGCTACCGACGCATCAAGCGACACACTGAGTTTGCCTTCTTTTCCGCGCTTGGTGGTAATGATAATTACACCGTTTGCCGCGCGAGAACCGTAGATAGAAGCGGATGCGGCATCTTTAAGGATTTGGATGGACTCGATGTCGTTCGGGTTCAGCTCGTGCATACCGGACTTGGTCGGTACACCATCGATGATGTACAGAGGATCGTTGTCATTGAGCGTACCCACACCGCGGATGCGAACTGTAGCCGCACCGGAAGGGTTACCGTCGGCAGCGATGTTTAGTCCCGGCACTTTACCTTGCAGTGCCTTCATCGGGTTGTTCTCCTGTTGCTTTTCGAGATCCTTACTGCTCACTGCTGTCACTGCTCCCGTCAGGTCAGCCTTGCGTTGTGCAGTGTAACCCGTGACTACTACTTCTTCAAGCAGCTCACTATCTTCAGCCAACTGCACGTTCATGTTTACGCCGGCTGTAATGGTCTGCGTAGCATAACCTACGTAACTGATCTCCAGCGTAGCACCTTCTGCTACCTCCAGCATGAAGTTACCGTCAAAATCGGTAATCGTGCCGTTGGTGGTGCCCTTCTCCAACACACTGGCTCCGATGATTGGTTCGCCTGTCGATTTCTCGATCACCACACCTGTGGCGGTAAACGCAAACGAAGGCAGTACGAAAAGCATCGTCAGTAGCCATATCGAAATTGTTTTTTTCATGATTATTGGTATTTTGTGATTACTTTTTGAGTTCTTCGGGCAGCACGGGCATAGCTCCGTTCTGTGTACAAACAAAAGCAGATACGGCCACTGCTCTCTCATGCGCTATACGCATGGACTTGCCGAGTAGAATTTGGGCAACGAAAGTAGCGGTAAAGGAATCACCTGCTCCAACGGTGTCTGCCACCTTGACTTTCGGGGTAGCGACATAACTCTCTTCTGTATCTGTGAATACATACGAACCGATGGCACCACATGTGAGGATGAGCATCTTGAGGTCGTATTTTGCGATGAGGTCACGGCATACGAGACGTGTTTTTTCAGGGTCTTCGGCAATGAGTTTACCAGGGACAGAAGGAACACCGAGTAGCATGGTAGCTACTACATCCAGTTCTTCATCGTTGATCTTAAGCACGTTTGCACGATTGAGTGATTCGGAGATGACTTCAGCCGTGTACCAGTTCTGCCGCAGGTTGATATCGAACACGCGCAAGGCATCTTTCGGCGCGGCATCCATGAAAGCGTGAATTGTCTCACGGCTCTTCTGCGAACGTTGTGCCAGCGAACCGAAACAGATAGCCTCGGCACGTTTGGCTACGTCAAGCATCTCTTTGGTCAGTGGGATATTATCCCATGCTACCCCCAGACAGATATCATACTGCGGGATACCCTTGCTGTCCAGCGTCACTTTGACCGTACCCGTCGGCTGCTCTACCTTGGGCAGGATATGATTCAGACCGACAGCCTCAAACTTCTCGATGATCTCCTCGCCGAGCTCATCATCACCGATGGCAGAGATAGCACAACCGTTCAAGCCGAACTGGCTTACGTGGTACGCAAAGTTAGCGGGTGCTCCACCGAGTTTACGTCCGTCAGGCAGGCAGTCGAATAATGCCTCACCTATTCCTACTACGTACTTTTCCATATGAATTAAAAATTTCGAATTAAAAATTATGAATTAACAATTATTTCTTTATCTTCAGCGTGTAACATGTGAGATAGATAGCACCAATAGCCATCACGAGGACTGCACCTACAGTGCCGACTGCTTGAGAAGCAAAGCCCATGAAGAGCGGGAAGATAGTGCCACCGAACAAGCCCATAATCATCAGACCAGATACTTCGTTTTGTTTCTCAGGTTCTGCTTTGAGTGCCTCTGCAAAGACGATAGAGAAGATATTGGAGTTGCCGAAGCCAACGAGCGCGATACCAGTATAGAGTACTGCCTGACTTTGACCAATGCCCATCAGTATCATTGCAACCACGATCATCAACGCACTGATGGCGAAGAAGATTTTCGAGGGCACGTAACGGAGAATGAACGAACCGCTGAAACAACCGATGGTACGAAAGATGAAATAGAGTGAAGTAGCAAACGCCGCATTGTGCAAGGTCCAACCGAGACGTTCCATGAGTAGTTTCGGCGCGGTGGTGTTGGTGCCGACATCAATTCCTACGTGGCACATGATACCGAGGAAACAGAGGAGGACAAACGGATGTCCCAACAACTTGAAACAATCCACAAAGCCCGATGCTTTGCCGGTCAGCGGTTGCTCTTCGATCTTTGTCAAGTACAGAAAAACGGTCGCCAATACGCCAATGATACCATAGATAACAAAGATAATTCGCCAGTCGAGACCGAACGACGGAATTGTGGCTACGGCACCCCATGTCATGATGATTGGTGCCATGAAAGAGGCGATGGCCTTGACAAACTGACCAAAAGTAAGCGTAGCTGCAAGTTTGTCACCGCTGATGAGGTTCGTTACAAGTGGATTGAGACTGGTCTGCATGATGGCATTGCCGATACCAAGAAGGGAGAAAGCTATCAGCATAAGGTAATAACCATTACCGAAGAGAGGCAAAACCAATGAGAGTAGTGTCACGCCTAACGAGACGAGCACCGTGTTCTTACGACCGATACGGTTCATCAGTGCCGAAGTCGGAACGGAGAAAATGAGGAACCAGAAAAAGACCAAACTTGGGATGAAATAGGTCTGTGATTCGGTCAAACCGAGGTCGGCTTGTACATGGTTGGATGCTGCACCGACGAGGTCAACAAAACCCATCGTGAAGAAAGTCAGCATCACCGGCAAGAATGCCAAAAAGGAAGTTTTCTTTTCCATATTATTAAAGTATTCAGTATTCAGATTTCAGTTATCAGATATTTACATCGTAGATGGTCGCCTTGCCGCCTTGTACCTTGATTTGGTTATAAGGCTTGGTAGGGAATACGAGGTTGGTCATTGCCCAATAACCATTGGCATCGAAGGCTTCAATGGAGCAGTGGTCGATAAACAGACGTACGTTGTACTGCTCACGTGCCACGAACAGCGGCGATACGGTAACTGCCGCAAAATCCTGCGAGAACGAGCAGTCGCCGGCAGCAGTACGATCCATAGCAAAAGTATGCGCGTGCACGTCCAGGGTCATTACCACCTTCTCTCCCTTGCTGTTGCTCAGGGTGATGACAGAGGTCTCTGTGCCGCTCAATTCCAGATCGATGACGCAGGCATCTGCAGGACGTGTGATCTTCTTGCCCAGGAGCGCATCGTTCTCGGGGGAAGGAACGACAGCCACGCGGATCTCGCCCTTGTCGTCCGTATACAGACTCAAGTCGCGGGCGATGGTGTTCTGCGAGCGGAAAGCTTGTGTCGGCACAACATTGGCGTACTGCCAGTTGGACATCCAGCCGATAGCGACCACGCGGTTGTTCGGGGCATTGTGCCATGTGACGGTTGCATAGTGATCTTTACCGTAGTCAAGCCACTTGGTCTCTTCGGGGTCGTCGATGCAGGTGAAGGTCGTACCATCCCAGTTGCCTACGAAGTACTGCGTAGCACTGCCGCCGAACGGGCCTCCGGGGTTGATGTTGAGCAGCAATACCCAATGGTCGCCTAATTGGATCAGGTCGGGGCACTCCCAAACTCCGCTATGTTCTCCGTAGTTAGCTCCGAACGAACTCTCATAAGTCCAATCGCGCAGATTGATGGAGGAGTAGAAACGTACTTCCTGTTGGCAGGCAAGTATCATCATCCAGCGATTGGTTTGCTCATCCCAAAACACTTTCGGATCGCGGAAATCTGCGATATCACCTTTCAACACCGGGTTGCCTTCATATTTAGTGAAGGTCATACCACCATCAAGGCTATAGGCGATAGACTGATGCTGACCGCATATTTCGGATTGGGTATAGATGGCCACGATTGCGTTCTCTCCGAAGCCTGCGGTATTATTGCGATCAATGACGACTGAACCGGAGAAGATTGTACCTAACGAATCCGGTGCAAGAGCAATCGGGTGCTGCTCCCAATGAATAAGATCCGTAGATGTAGCGTGCGCCCAATGCATGGGACCCCATGTGGTACCGAACGGATTATGCTGATAATAGAGATGCCAAAGTTGCGTGGCGTCATCATAGAACATGCCGTTAGGGTCATTCATCCAGTTCTGAGCCGGAGAATGATGATAGACAGAGCGGAACGGTTCATCAGTGAGATGGTGAGCCGGTTGGTTCACACAAGCAGTTAGTACGATGAACAAGATTCCGAAGATAAATAGTGTTGAATTTTTCATGGTATTACTCGTTGTTTTGTTTTTGACGGTACAAAATTACTGCTTTTTATGCATACATGCAAAAAAACATGTTGCAAAATATGCCACGCATGTTTCACTGCAACAAATCGCTCATATTTTGCAACATTTTTAGTAGGGATTATTCACTTTATCTCGTGCTTGGAAGATGTCCGAAGTACTCTTTGTAACACTTGGTGAAATACCCCGGACTGGAGAAGCAGAGTTCCAACGACACCTGTTGGACGGTCATATCGGTGGTACGTAATAACTCGTCTGCGCGTATTAACCGCCGTTCGCGTATATAATCAAGCGGACCCTTTCCGGTTATTGTTTTGACACGTCGGAAAATTTGTGTACGACTTAGAGCCAACTTGCCACCCAAGAACTCCACATTCAAATCGGGATCGGTCAAATGGTCATCGACAATCTGTTTCAATCGTTCTCCAAACGCCATATCGCGACGGCTGAGCTGGATAGCTTCTTGAACCTCTTCCAGTTGAGGTAGAATGTCGCGTTTGATTTCTTTTTTTAGAGTGCGCTGGGAATAGAGTAAAAAACCAAGTGCAAGGAAGAAAAAGATTCCCACCAAAACCGCGGATACAATAAAAATGGTTTTAACGTTTTTTATCTGCTGCCAACGAGACTCAGATTGCAACTGGACAATATGCAAGGTTTCCAAATCGTGCATACGTGCACGGTATTGCACCAACATAGGATTAGCTGTACTGACATCAATCAGCATTGTTTCCAATACGGTATCGCGCACAAAAGGTTCTTTCGATAGAATATGCGCTGCCGTTTCAATAATCATGTCGCCGCGAGATGGATAGGTTGCAGAACACTCAAAGATTCCATCCACAATTGCTTGCAATCCGAGCATGATTCCATCCACTCCCATGATACGTACACTACCCTTTCCGTATCCTTTGCTGTCACGTACGGCTCCTGCTGCACCAAGTGCCATCAGGTCGTTATGAGCCACGATAGCTTCTACGTGCTTGTGGGTGCGCAAGTATTCGAGAACCACCTTGTATGCATCTTCTTTGTACCAAGATCCCATGACAGACTCTATCTGCGGCTGTAATGCATCAAATTGAGACAAAGATTCCATCATGCCTTGATGACGGAGGGTTGCAGGTGTCGAACCGGGAAGACCTGCCACTTCCAACACATGAATGGGTTGCTTCTCATTCACCTGAATGGATAAAAGCCAATCAGCCATCAGTTGTCCCACACGATAATTATCCCCTCCAATAAATGCCGTCCATTCATCGCCTGGCACACGACGATCGGCTACGATAACAGGAATACCGGCACGATAAGCACGTGTAACTGCCGGCTGCACAGCCGCTGCTTCGTTGGGACTAACGATAAGCAGATCAACACGCTCGCGGATAAAACTATCTATCTGCGCACACTGCATTTCATTACTGCCATACGCAATACGGTGAGAAAGGGTCATCTCGGGATGCAGAAGCAATTCGCGATCCATCTCATCGTTCATCTTCTGTCGCCATGCATCATCCAGACACTGGCTCACACCGATACGATACTGCTCCTGACGCGTACTACAACTCGTCAGAATGAATGATAAAATTACAATAGTAATAATTATGTTTCTCATGGTGCAACATCTTTCACGTTGCAAAGATACAACATTTTTAGCAAATATACAAATATTTTTTCAATAAAAATATAAAATATTTGCGTTTTTATGATTTTAGTGGATTTTCTTGGAAATAATAACATTTTTTTCCAAGGTTTTTTGTCGCAAATATTTGTGAAGTTTGTGACAATGCGCAGTACCATCGGCGTTGCTGAGCTTAACGACCCTGTTCGGAATGGGAAGGGGTGGGACCTCACAAATTTCCATCCGTTGGATGAATTGTACGGGTAATCCAGGACGGAAGAGAATACTCAGTTCTCCGGAGGGCACTGAAAAAGGTTGCTTATTTGTAGTGCACTCATAACATGAGAAAGGATTGCAGCGATTAACGTTGCAATCCTTTTTTTATGATTAGTAGCGGATATTTGCTCTATAAGTCTGTAAAACGCCTTCTATACATCGGCAAATAGCCTATAATAGGTCAAAATATGATGATTTAGACCTTATTTGGTCTCTTCAAGCAGCTTGATGATACGTTTTATATTCGCAGCAAACATAGTTATAGCGCCCTGCATTTGCATGGCGTCCATTCCGTAGGATTCCGCTCTATCGTAGCCTAAGACATTCTTTAGTTCTGCATTTTTTGCTTCTATCTTGTAGCGCTCCGTTCGATAGAGTTCCTTAAATTCGGGCGTTTCTTGAAAGGCTACCTGCTCTTCTACATAATTACAAGCCAAGCATATTGTATATTCTGCCGTCGCGCTGAATGAGCAGTTGTCCGTCACGCAACACTTTCTGATTTCTGATTTCTAATTTCTGATTCCTGATTTCTGTACCCGTATCGGGTTTTTCTCCGCGGACATAGACATGGTAACCTTTCGCCCCGAGAGATATAGTGGACGAGCCGGTAAGACTCACGTACTGTGTGCCGAAGCCGGAAGCGATAGTCTCGCTGTTGATAACACGGCGGTACGATCCTTCTTGCACCGAAGCGAGGGTGCATGTGGCAGGCTGGTCGCTGAAGTTCATAACGACAACAACTACATCATCACCCTTGCGTTTCTCAAACGCGAGCACATTCGCATTACGCGTTGTAAGCCAGGTGGTAGCGGCGCGTGTCGCTTGCGTGCCATCGGCGAGCGCAGGACAGGTGTGCTTGAGCGCAATGAGGGCACGAATCGTATTGTTGAGCGGTTTGTTGACCAAGTTCCAGTTGATGGTATTGCGGTTGAAGTAGTTGAGAATCTTTGTCTGCCCGATCTCCTGACCGTTGTAGAGGAGCGGCATGCCGTAGAAGGTGAAGAACATCACGGTCAACGGTGCGACATTCGTTCCGAGTTGCGTGAGGTAGTTGTCGGAGAAGTTGTTGCCAATATCATCGTGGTTGGTCAGATAGACCATGCTGTTCATATTATCGTAGTTAGCGCCGCTCATGGTTGAGATCATCTCCTGTGCCCGTGAACGCAGGCCTGTGACATCCGTGCCGGTGCCGATGATCTTCATGGCAGTGTTGAACCGCCAGGCATAGTCGAAATCAAAGCCCGCCTGATAGAGACGCGTCTCGCCCATAAAGTCAGCCTCGCCGAGCATCCATACGCGTTTGTTGCGGTTGTTCTGCTGCAAGGCAGGAATAGCCTGCTGCCAATAGCTGACAGGAATCTGCGGCGAGGATATATAGTCGCAGCGGAATCCGTCGATGTCTGCCTCGTTGACCCAGTAAAGCATAGCATTGGTCATCGCTGTGCAGAGTTCAGCGTTGGCATAGTTGAGTTGATAGACATCACCGTAATCATTCGGGTGCACAATCTGACCGTTCTTCTTTACATAATATTCAGGGTGCGATGTAACCCATACATGATCAAGTCCTGTATGGTTGGGGACCCAGTCGAGCCACACCTGCATGTCGAGTTCGTGGGCGGCATTTACAAAGTTCTTGAGGTCCTGAAGTGTGCCGTGGTCGGCATTGACAGCCTGGAAGTCACGTGGTGCATACGGGCTTCCCAACGAGCCTATCTTCCCCTCTACACCTCGCGGATAGATGGGCATGAGCCAAACGATGTCAATGCCCAACTTACGCAGGTCGGCAAGTTTGGCTTGTGCCGCCTGAAGCGTGCCGGCAGACGTAAAATCGTAGAGGTTGAGTTCATAGATTACGCGGTTGGCATCCGTGATGGGCGTAGTGTTGTCCACAATGAGCGGATCGCCGTCGGTAGTATCATCCTCAGGCGGAGTGCCGGTACTGACCTCGCTCATACCGTCCGACCAGGCATCAAGGTAGTAGTCGCCCGCTATATTGACGCGGAAATCCGGCAACTGGTTGCCGTTGCCGCCGTTGCCGTTGTTATATATGAGGTTGGCAGGGAACACATTATCAGGCACCACGAAACGGAGATAGTTCACACCGTCGTGAGCGGCTGAACCTGAAGATTCGATACCCGGCCACACACCGATAAGATCGGGGCGACCGTCATCCCACGCATACAGACGGGTGTTGTTCCAGCCTGTGTGGTTGTTGATATAGATGTTCGCCGCACCGGCAAAGCATGCTAATGCCAGCAGGGCAACAAGTAAGTATATTTTTCTCATTAAGGATTGGGTTTTATGCTATGCTTGCAGACTCTGACAGCAGCCTGCAAGCATAGCATAAAACGATGATTAGAGTTCGGCACCAAGGACATTGACCGTCTTGCCGTCACGGATGATAAGCAACTGACCGTTGACAATACGCTTGACGGCTTTCGCCTCAACAGTGTTATGCTCGATGACGGAAGGTGCACCCTCCAAGCCCTCCTTAATCTCGCTGTCATGAACGGTGAGTTTGTAGTCGCGCGCCTCGGTGATGTCGTAGAGCTGACGCATGTCGCCCTCCACACCTTCGCCTACGTTGTTGTGGAAGATCAGGTGCATCTCAACCGTGCCGCCTTCGGCCACCTTGAACGTGTAGTCGTAGCACTGTATGCCATCGACCGTAGCCGTAGCAGGTGTGGTGGTGCCGGGCCAAGCGCCGAACGCATCATTGGGCGTGCCCCATGAATAGAGGTCGAACACCTCCCACGTGGTAAGGTTGCTGACATAGACATGGTAGGTGTTGACTACAGGTTCGGGCGAGCCTTGCTCGTAGGCAGCATCATCGGTGACGATAATGTTATAGTCGCGCGCCTCGGTGATGTCGAAGAGCTGACGGTTGGCATCACCATCGTCTTGATGGAAGATCAGGTGGAGAGTAACCACGCCGTCGGCAGCCTGAAAATCAAGACTCGTCGCTTCGGATCCGGGCCAGTCACCGAACGCCTCGCTGTCGCCCCAGGCATACACATTAAAACCGGTCCACGTTGTGTTGTTGGTGACGGTGATGTGATGCGTGGTATATTCCACCGGTGCGCCGGAACTGTAGGTATCCCACGTAGCATCTGATGATCCTTGACTAAAAGAGGTTACGTAGTTGCCCTCGGCAGGGATAGTAATCTCGCCGGTTGCGTTCCATGCCGCAGCCTCAGCCGTCTCGGCACGCTCAAAGCGGATAGCGGTGTAGTCGCCGGCAGGGATGGTGAAAGCGTAAATTTTTCTGTCGGCATCCTCAATAACACCGATAACCGGTGTGGTGTTGTCCAGCACCGCACGTTGTGCCGCGTTGGCATCCGTCCACCAGCTCACGGCATTAGCCTTGAGGTAGATCTTCTGCGTCCCGTCGAACGAACGTGCGAAAAGTCCTGTTGCTACTGCAACGAGGAACAGAGAAAGAATAGTTTTTTTCATATCAAAAAGCTTTTAAAGGTTAATATAGGGTTAACGAGAATATATCCGATATTCGTATGCACCCAGCGTTGCAGACTTGGGCGCATACATTTTCTCACCCGTCAGCAGATCGGTGCACTCCTCCCGCTGCCACTGCATAGGCAGGGTGATGTTCTGCTCGGCAGCCGTTGTGTTGACAATAACGAGCAGTTCGGCTTTGCCCTGTTTGCGGCTGAACATCGCCACCTGGTCGGTGGAGTGGTTGGTGAGTTCGCCATAGCGCGCCTCGGCGGAAGCCGTATATGCTTTCATGAGGGCTATATATGCCTTGGTGGTAGCATTGTCGGCAGAGAAAGACTTGATGTGATAGTTGAAGAAGTCCAACTGTGCCACATCGCCTATCTCCTGCGAGGAGTAGATCATCGGCACGCCACCAATAAAGAACGTGACGCAGGCTGCCGCCAGTTCGCCTCCGGCGGTGTGGTAGTAGGTAGCCGGCGCCTCTTCCGATGATGCATCGTGGGTGGTGACGTAGCGCAATCTCTCCTTACCGGCAGGTGTAGCGTTGTACTCGTTGTTACTTGTCGTAAACAGGTTACTCAACCCGCGGCTGTTGCGGAACACGTTCTGCACCGCACCGAGGTAGTTCCAGCTGTACATCCAGTCAAAGCCTGCCTGGTAGAGCGAAGTGTTGCTTGCCTCCGCGAGCATGATCGCCTCGGGCTTCACTTCACGTATAGCATTGATAGCATTTGTCCAGAACGTGTTAGGCACGCCCTCGGCATAATCGCAGCGGAAGCCGTCGATATCCGCCTCGCTCACCCAATACACCATGGCGTCCTGCATAGCCTGTTGCACCTCGGTCTTGGCATAGTTCAGCGGTGCGACATCGTTCCAGTTCGTTTCTTCGCCCACGGGCGTGGTGTACCAGTCGGGATGATCGTTGTGCCACTGGTTGTCGAAAGCAGTGTGGTTGGCTATCCAGTCAAGCATAACCTTCATGCCGCGGTCGTGGCAGTCGTCTACCAGCGCCTTGAGGTCGGCCATCGTGCCGAACGCCGGGTCGATAGCATAATAATCCTTGACGCAGTAGGGCGAGCCGACGGCATTGACCGTTCCTCTGGGATGGATAGGCATGAGCCACAGCACGTTCACCTGCATCTGCTCCAGCACCGGCAGGTAACTGCGTATGGCATTGAATGCGTCCTGCCGCGCAAACAGACGCTCGTTGCACTCATACACGACGGTTGTGTTCGCCTTATTTAGCTCGGGGTCAACGGTAGGTTGTTCTTTGTCCTTGTCGTCAATCACCGGTACTTCTTTGGGTTTGCAGCCTGCCACCAACAGCGGCAAGGCGAGGAATAGAAATAGTTTTTTCATGTGTTCTGTTTTTTGAGCAGCCGATCATGGCTGCTGCATGTTATCTTCTTGGAGCGAGTGGCTGCACCTGCAGTGGCACTACGCCGCTGTCGGTGACCTTGAGGTAATATGTCTGCTTCGGTTCGGTAGCGCTCACCGCATAGTCGGGCAGCTGACGGCCGTTGCCGGAGTTGTTGAAGATGAGGTTGTAATTGTCCCCCGTTTTGCAATCGATATGGTAGTGCTTGAGCCCTAATCCCAACACATCCACATCATCCATCTCGCTGACCTGCATACCCGGCCATGCGCCGAATATCTCGCTGCTTCCCCAGGCATACACTGCCAGCGTATAGGTGGTATCGACATCGGTAATCAACGCTTGCGCTGAATCAAGCAGGAAGATGTCAATCTCTGCAGGATCAATCTCCACCGGTCCACCTGCCAATGCTTCCAGCACTTCGTCGGGAGAGAACGCCTGCGTGACCGTTCGGTCGGCATTGACGATAAAGAACAACACACTGTCGGTGGTGAGTTGGTAAACGGCAATATCATCTATCTGCGTTCCGCCGCCGCCATTGTTGGCAATCAGGTGCTCCTCTTTGCCGGCATTGGCAGCACCGAGGTCGAAGTAGTACCACTTGTAACCACCGAAGTCGAACTGTCCTGTAGGCGTCATACCCGGCCAGCCGCCGTTGAGGTCATTGACATCTCCCCACATGTATAGAGCCATAGTTCCCCACTCTGCTGCGTCAATCAGATACACAACATCACCGTCGTGCTCTACATCAGGGAAACTTTCGTCACCGGGTTCAGCCATCTCTTCCACGCCGTCGGGTGTGACACGCAGATACACGTTGCGGTTGACAACAAAGGCATAATCGTTGAGC
This sequence comes from uncultured Bacteroidales bacterium, assembly GCA_902792835.1. Taxonomy (GTDB): domain Bacteria; phylum Bacteroidota; class Bacteroidia; order Bacteroidales; family Paludibacteraceae; genus Colicola. Next base: position 10,357 of record CADBAZ010000010.1, on the reverse strand, counting down.
TGCGTGCCCGCACCGTTGTTGTTGAAGATCAGGCTAACGGATAAGCCCTCGTTCGCCTGTCCGAAATCCACGTATTGGTACGTTATACCATCTACGACCTCTACTCCTGTGACGAGTGATCCCGGCCATCCTCCGAAGACTTCAGAATCGCCCCAGGCATATACTGCCAGTTCGTCCCAACCCGTCTGATTGTCAATATACATAACGTATCCGTCATGCTCTATCGCCGGCGTGACAGCTGCACCACCCCAACGGGTGACACTGATTGTATAACGCTCGCCAAGCTGCGCATCGGCTATCGTATGCGCAACAGCCGGGGCTTCGATGCCGAACTGCTTGCTGACAAACAGGAATCCGTCAGCCAACGATTTGCCATCAACAAAATCTTCCGGATAAAGGTAGATACCGAACTTGGCGTCGTTGTTCTCCGCCTTGGTGAGAATGAAGTCGGGATTCTCATAGAGCAAGGTATCCATTCCGTTGAACTCGCCGACTATGTATATCTGATCCTTGGCAGATGTGCCTGCCGGAACAATCACCTCCAGCAGGATAGCATTACCCTTGGTGTCAAACTGCGGTTTTTCGTGCTCAAACACCAGTTCTTCAGGTTTGCACCCCGTGAACAACATAGTCAACCCAATGAAGAATACCAATGCTTTATATAACGTCTTCATAACTATTTATTTTAACTGTTTATAAACTCTAAACTCTCAACACTCAACTCTCAACTCTCAACACTCAACCCTCAACTAATAATTCGGATTCTGTTTGAGTCCCGGATTCACGCCAAGGGCACTTTGCGGTAGCGGGAACCACTCGTACTTGCGATCGCGCTGCACGGGGAATACCGATCCGTTGTCGGCTATAGCACGCCCGAAGAACCACCACTGTCCCTGCGTGAACTTGTCGAAACGGCGCAGGTCAGTGCGGCGACGCCGACCTTCACTCAGAAACTCAATGCCCCACTGGTGAAGCATCCACTCCTCACCCGACCATGTAGCTGCGAGGTCGGTCATCGCGCCGGTGAAGTAACGGCTGCGCACGCCGTTAACCAGTGCCTTACCGCCATCCACATCGCCTTGGCGAATCTTACACTCCGCCAAGGTATAGACAACCTCAGCCCAACGGAACTCGACCTCGGATATATCCTGATAGTCGATGCCTGTGCTTGTGGGATACAGAGGATACTTGATGAGCCGGTAGCCGGAGTTCGTTTGTCCCCAACGCGGTGACTGAACGTCCGCCAAAGCCTGCCCTAATGCAGTAGCACCGGCAAACTGACCTACCTGATCCACATAGATGAGCGGTTGCCCCTCGCGGTCGGCATCAGCCAAAACATCTTCGCCGGTAAGGATATTGGTCATCTTACCTTTGAGTATCTGACCGCCGTTCCAACGACCGCCGTCAGGGAAGGAGTAACTCTGCCTGCGTATATCCCCGGGCTCAAAGCGGGCATATACGGCACCGAGTTTGTCGCCGTACTTGTTATCAAGGAACGATACAGCAGCGTCTGTCATCAGTGCTTCGTTGCTGGCATTGATGGATGGAGAGCTCAGTTCGCTACCGGCGTTGTCATAACTCGGGGTCAGGCATACACAGTTCCAGCCGGACTGATTGGTGGCATAGCAATCGGTGAACTCGGCGTAGTTGTACGGCAGTCCGGGCATATTGCGCATCCATCCGGTATTAAGCTGCCCGTTCTGCTCGGCGAAAGCAAACACCACCTCGGGGCAATTCTCGTTGCCGATCTCGAATATGGCGCGGTAATCCGGTGCAATGGAATAGGTGCCGTAAGTGCCATCTATCAGTTCTTGAGCCAAATTGGCGCACTCGTCGAAGCGTGCTGTGCCGGTGAATACTTCGCTATTAAGCAGCAGACGCATCTTGAGCATACGGTTCATAGCCGGACTGACGCGCTGAGCACCTTTGTTTGCCAAGTGCGGCAGAGCCTGATCCAGCTCTTCGGCTATGAAGTCGTACATCTTTTGACAACCGATCTGGAAATCAGCATCTATGCTGCCCGGAACTTCGGACGCCACCGTCGTACACAACGGCAGCGCGCCACCCCAAAGCTCGTAATTGTTATAGTACGCCCATGCACGCAGCGTGCGCACCTCGGCTATATAGGCTTCCATCTGCTCAGCCGTCATATCCAGATCAGCAGGACTGATAGTGCCCAGATCCTGAATCAGCTGGTTGCACATGCCTATCGTTTTCCACGCCGACTGCCATGCTTGCAGCACGATGGTCGCCTCCGAGGTCCAGGTCTGTGACGAAAGTACAAATTTCAGGCCTTCGTCCCAACCCCAGTTGCCACCGTTCCATGTGCGCCATGCAACCTGGTCGGCACTGAACTCCTGCAGGTAGTAGAAATACTCGCAGAAACCGTATGCCGCGCTTGAATAAATCGAGGCAATAGCACCTTTCACCGAGGCCTCGTTCTGATAGTACACGCCGGCATCGATGTTGGAGAAGTTCTTCTCCGTCAGATCGGTACATCCCGTAAGGGCAGCTAATCCTAATGCCACCCCTGCTATATATAGAACTTTTTTCATATCTGCATTATTTTAAGTTAAGGGTTATACCTAATGCCAGCGATGTAGCTGTGGGATAAGCACTGGCGTTGTCCACGCCCGGTGTGATACCCGTGCTGCTGACCACCGCAGGATCGTTGCCCGTGTAACCGGTGATAGTGGCAATATTCTTTGCGGTCAGATAGATGCGCATGTTCTGGAAGAACTTAGCAGACGGCACTACAAGATTGTAGCCGATGGTGATGTTATCCAACTTGAAGTAGTCGCCGCGCTCAAGGAAGTAGGAGGAGATCACACCACCGTGCGATTTTACGACCGTTCCTTCGGTATAGGCTGAACGCAGAGCATTGTCCGAACCGCCGTTCTGCATACCCATATTGTAGCGGCGTACATTATAGATATCGAAATCGAACGCACCACGCCACATCATGGAGAATTCCCAGTTCTTGTAGGTGAAACTGTTGTTCCAGTTCAGGAAATGTTTGGGTGCACCGTTGCCGATGAACCGTTTCCAGCTCAGGTCTGCCTCCGATGCGAGGTGTGTATTGCCCTCGTTGTCATATACGAGCAGCTGCCCCTTGCTGTCAGCTCCGGCGGCTTCGTAGCCGTAGAACTGACCTATCTCACCGCCTTCCACTACGCGGAAGTAATACTCGTTGGTACCCACACCGGCTTTCTGGTACAGCTCAAGATAGTCGGCTTTATATACATCGTTCGACAACTTGGTCAGCATTGTTTTGCCCCACGAGTAGTTGATAATCATGTTCCAGAGGAAGTGCTTGCGCTTGATGATATCCGCGTTCAGCACAACCTCAATGCCGTAGTTGGTGGTCGTACCTACATTGACGAGGATTTTGTCATATACAAACGGCGGTTGCGGTGCGGTGTAGTTGTACAGCAGGTTTTGCGATGCGCGGTTGTAGTATTCTATTGATCCGCGCAATCTGCCCCACAGGTCAAAATCGATACCTGCGTTGACAGCCACGTTCTTCTCCCATTGAAGGTCGGCATTGGAGTTGGCGGTAGGCGCGTAACCTACAACCCACGAGCCGTCCATCAGGTAACTGTTGCTCGTGCCGTACATGGCAACCGACTTGTACGGATCGAAATCCGAACGACCTGTCACGCCGTAACTGATACGGGGCTTAAGGCTCTTGAGTACAGGCTTGGCGGGCGACATAAAATCGCATGCCGTCATTTCCCATGCTGCGGATACGGAGGGGAAATTACCCCACTTGTTGTTTGCTCCGAACTTGCTGCTACCCTCTCGGCGGAACGATACGGAGGCAAAGATCATGTCGTTGTAGTTGTAGTTGGCGCGCCCGAAGAAACCGATCAGGGTAGTCTCGTTGCTATAGCTGCTCATGCCTGCCTTACCCTCGGTGAGGTACGTACCGGCACCTATATTGTTCCACAACGTGTTATCGTACGCAAAGTCGCGGTTCTGCGTCCACATACTTTCGTACATCGAACGCTCCCAGCTATATCCGACAACAACTTTCAGAGAGTGCTCGTCTATCTGCAAGCCATAGTTGCCCAACCACTCCACGCGGTGAGTCTGCCACTTCTCGTACTGCAGCGTGGCTGTGCCTCGTACGCCATCCCAGAAACTGCTGTTCGACTTTGAGGACGAATAGAACAATCGCTTCAGGTCGTTGTACTGCAGCGCATAGTTGACGTTCGTAGAGATGTTGTGATTCTCGTTGTGCCAGATGTTGTACTTCAGGTCCACGTTACCCAGCAGGTACATTCGTTTGCCCTGACTGGTTTCCTCCTTGAGTTTGGTCACGGGGTTGGTTGCACCCGTTGTGTTCGTAGGCTGAAAATACGAGCCATCTGCATTATATACAGGCATAGTCGGGTTCAGGTTCAGCGCATTGTCCACTTGTCCGTCATCGCCCCAGGTCTCATCCACACGACGGCCTGACAGACTGCCGCTCAGCACCAGATGATCGCCAAGGAACTTTTGCTCTACGGCAAAACGTCCGCCATACTCGCGACGACCGCTGACTATATCCAAGCCCTTGGCATCCTTGAAGTTGAATGATGCAGCATAATAGCCGTGCTTGGTTGAGCCGTTGATACTTACGTATTGGTTGATGTCGTAGGTAGCAGGCTTGATAATCTGGTCGTACCAGTTGGTGTTATAGCCATAATCCGTACCACGGCGGCTGCGGCGGTACTCTTCGGGCGACAGCACCTGCGGACGAGCGTTGGCTATATTCACATCGAAATACGAGTCGTATGTCACAGTGAACTTGCCTGCGTCGTTGCCGGCACCTTTCTTCGTTGTGACGATAATAACGCCGTTCGCACCGCGCGTACCATAGATGGCTGCCGAACCGGCATCCTTGAGCACGGTGATCGACTCGATATCCTGGGCTGCAATATTGCGGATATCGCCACCGGCTATGCCGTCAATCACTACAAGCGGGCTGTTGCTGGCGGTGAGCGAACCCGCACCGCGGATCTGCAGATCGGAAGAAGCGTTCGGGTTGGCGGCTGCTACCGACGACACGTTCAGACCGGCTACTTTGCCGCTCAGCATCTCCATCGGGTTGTTCATCGCTCCGCGGTTGAAATCCTTCGAGTCGAGCTGAACTACCGAACTTGACACCTCTTTTTTACTCAGGCTACCGTAGCCGATTACTACAACTTCCTCGACCTGCAAACCTGCATCCGAAAGCACGACATCGATTGTTGTGCGCCCTTGAACGCCTACTGTCTGGTTTTCGTAGCCCATGTAGGAGAATTCCAATTCTGCATCAGCAGGCACGTTTTCAAGCAAATAGTGCCCGTCAAAGTCAGAAACTGTACCTACAGTTGTTCCCTTCACTAATACGGATGCGCCAATCAGCGTCTCACCGCCGGAGTCAGTCACTGTGCCTTGTACGGTCAGTGGCTGAGCCGTAACAGCAAGACTGGCAAGCATCAGTACAACTAATAAAATTTTTCGTTTCATGATTAGTATTGTGGTTTTTCTGTTATTCCGTCGAATCATTATCGAATCATTATCGGAGGCTTATCGCATCCTACCCACACCTATAATATACATAGTATATTATCCCGTGATTTTAGTTCTGAATCTTTACTGTAGCAGCAAAACCGCCGCCTGCAGCCATACGAATATGCAACGTGTCGGAGGTTGTCACCTCTTTTTCCTCTATTTCGTACGCGTACGGGCGCGTCTGCCAGTCAGCATCTTTGCCATCGCGGTAGAGCGTGAGCGCATAGGTGCGATCCGGCTCGAGCATCGACAGTGGTACAACGACCTCACGAGCTTGTTCATCGGTTATGCCGCCGATATACCAGTCGTCTGTGCCGCGTCCCTGGCGGGCAAAGATGCAGTAGTCGCCAATCTTGCCGTCCACCAGTAGCGAGCGCTCCCAGTCGCAGGGCACCTGCTCAACGAACCGGAAAGCGTCAGGGTGCTCCATATAATGCTCCGGCAGGTCGCAAGCCATCTGCAGCGGCGAATAGAAGCAAACGAACAGTCCCAGCTGATTCATCAGTGTGGAGTGTACGCGCGTGGTAGGTATAACGGGGTTCTCAAAGTGGAACACACCCGGCGTGAAGTCCACGGGTCCTGCCATGATTCGCGTGAATGGCAGCACGGTGACATGTTCGCACGGGTTTCCGCCATCCACGCTCCATGCGTTCCACTCCTGACCGCGCACCCCCTCCTGCGTCATGAGGTTAGGCCATGTACGCTGCAGACCGGTAGGCATAACCGGCTCGTGGTTGTCGATACAGATGTGGTACTTGGCAGCGGTCTCGATGACCTTGCGGTAGTGGCGCACGCCCGACTGACCTTGTACGTACGATAGGCGACACGTAGCCGGTCTTGATAGCATGGATACCATGGGCAGCGTGGTAGCGGTAGATGGAATCCAGATTGTTCTCATAGTCGGCAGCATTACCGCCGGTCTCGTTATGACCGACGATCTGCACGCCGAGTTCGTCTGCCAGGTTGCTCAGATAATCCATATCCCAATCCGGATAAGGCGTAGTGAAGTCGAAGTGCTTCCAGTCCTCCCAGCCCAGGTTCCAGCCTTCAGCCAGCACGGCTTCTATGCCATGCTGTTTGGCAAAGCGCAGGTAACGCTCCATGTTCGCTGTGGTAGCGCCGTGCTTCGGTCCGGCTTCCCAGGTCATGGTCTTGATATGCATACCCCACCATATACCTATGAACTTCATTGGCTTGATCCACGACGTATCTTCTATACGGCACGGCGGGTTGAGGTTGAGCATGATTCGCGAAGCAACCATCTCGGGCAACGTACGCGTCAGAACAACCATTCTCCAGGGCGTTGGGAACGGCACGTTCTTGTACGCCTTGTCGGGCAAGACCTGCGCCTGCTCGTCGAGCCACGGGGTTAGATACGTGCGCAGCGCGCCATCCGCATAATAGAGGTTCTGCGCCGGATAGTCGCGCAGTGCCGCCTCGTGCACAAACGCGTAACCGCCGTTCTGCAGTTCGATGGTGACGGGTGAGCACATCGTGTCTTTCTCAGACAGCGGCGCTTTGCTCCACAAGCCCTCGTAATACTCGGTGCGCCAAGGTATAGACCACGCCTGATGATCAGCCGTGAAACGGTACTCGCTCATCTCATCGGTGATGGTAAGTTTCTTCAACTCCTGCTCACTGAAACTGTAGCGGAAAGCAAAACCGTCGTTGAACACGCGGAACGTTATATCCATCTCAACGCCTGAAGTCTGCTTGAGGTGCACAACCATCTCGTTGTGCGTATCACTGATCTCGCTCTCCTCACCCCACACGGTTTCCCATGTCTGCTGAACGAAACGGTCGTCCGAACCTTGCAGAGCAAAGTTTCGGGTCAGATCCTGCTCCGCACATTGCAATCCGAGTGCCGACCAGTCAATCACCGTCTCACCGTCACGGGCAACGGCATATTGAGGCGCACCTTCTTCCGTCAAGCGGAACGAGACGCATATACTGCCGTCAGGCGAAGCAACTTCCGGCGTATGGCTGCAAGAGGTTACAACAAAGATATACAAAATGAATAAAGAATGTATGAAACGTTTCATGATAAAATTAGTATAATTTTGGTGCAAAGTTACAACATTTTTTCCACATTTACAAAAAATATAGAAAAAATCAAGAAAATTCATAGAATATTTTCGTCACAATTTGCAAATTTCAGATTCTTTTTGTACCTTTGTAGCAAAATTCTGAAATATGAAGCGAACAGTCACCTTACTTCTGATTATTCTGACTTGCCTGCAGTCAGTCAAATCATTGAATAACAATATAGATAGCGAACTTCACGAACTGGAGTCCGTACTTGTATCCCGCCCTGCTATCGAAGCACAGAAACGTGTCCGAATTGACAGTTTGAACCACCTTGCTGCCGTCACAAACGGGGCATACGAAATATATAGAGATTTATACGAAGAATATAGATCATATAACTACGACACAGCCCTCATTTTCGTCAAATTTATGGAGCGCGAGGCGACAGCAGAACAAATGCCTGAAGTACAACTTTGCCGGGCATTTGTGTACTTGTCAGGCGGACTATTCAAAGAAGCATTCGATATACTGGATAACTGGCATAGCACCGATTCCACCCTACTCATCGACTACTATATTACCCGCACGCGCCTGATGTGGGACCTTGCAGATCACGCCGGCGGTGAGATAGGCGAAGCATACAACGCGGAAGGCCTGCGCCTCAACCGGCAACTATATACGTATCTCAGCCCGGCTGATACAGCCCGCTACTGGTATTGCCTGGCTGTACACGATCTGCGTGAAGGAAACTATCAGCGAAGTATTGAGCGCTGTCTGCTCTCGTTGTCCGCCACCCAACCATCTGTACACTACCGCGCCATGACTGCCAGCACGCTGGCATACATCTATCGTCTGACAGGCAACAACGAAGCGGCATTGCACTACAACATTGATGCCGCCATCTGCGATATACGCTCATCTACCTACGAGACGGTAGCTATGCGTAACATAGCCGAACTGCTGTTCGAAGCAGGCAAAACGATGGAGGCTGACCGCTATATACATTTGGCGATGCAAGATGCACAACGCTACCATGCACGCCACAGACAAGTGAGTATAGCACAAAGTCTGCCGATCATTGAGCAGCAGATGTTATCCAGGATACAATGGCAACAGCAGCTAGCGTGGGGCTTGCTCACCATAGTGGCATTGCTGCTCGTGGCTGGTATAGTGGGCATAATCGTACTTAGCAGGAAAAACAAAGCCGTGCATAACGCACGGCACACAATCGACCGAATGAACCGAAGCCTGATGGAGGCCAACAAACTCAAGGAACAGATGTTAAGTACGCTGTTGGTGGGGCAATCGCAGTATCTGAACGCCGTAGCGCTGTACCAACAAGATGTCAGGAAGAACGCAGCCAACCGCCGGTGGAGCGAACTGATGTCTATCCCCAAACGCGCTGATGCACGACTGCAACGCACACAACTAGACCGGCAACTGGATACAATGCTGCTCAACCTCTATCCCACGTTTGTTGAAGACATCAATGCTCTACTCCGCCCTGCTGAACCGATTGTACTCAAGAAGGACGAACTGCTGAACGCCCAACTGCGAATCTTTGCTCTCATCCGCCTCGGCATAACGCAGAACGAAGTGATTGCAGAGATCCTGGACTACAGCATCAATACCGTCTATAGTTACAAGACTCGCGTCATTGCACAATCCGACCTGTCACCCGAAGCGTTTTACGCCGCACTGATGCAGATTCCTTCGTTCAGCAAACAAACGTGAGGCCGCGAACTGCGTTCATGAGTCCGCAGGCCTCAGAGTCGGCTACACCTCAAATAATCCAAATCCGCTGATAAGTAAGGTTTCATGTTATTGACGATTTGACTATTGACGATTTACGATTGATTGACGATTGCTAATAATTGACGATTTAACGTAGGCGTTCAATTAGCTCGTAACACATTCTTGAGTTGTGGTAAGGGCATTTCCAGAAGCCGGCTTTGTCTTCTTTGCAGTTTGGAGTACCATCAGGCAGAATCTCCCAGAACCACTCGCCGTGCTCCTTGTCTATGAGTTTATCCAAAATATATCCATACGTCCGCTCAGCCAATCGCCAATACTCCTCTGCCCGGCTTTTGTCTTTTGTCTTTTGTCTTTTGTCTTTTGTCTTTTGTCTTTTGTCTAATATGTGCTGCCACATATTCACGAACCCTACCACAGCTTCGGCTTCCTCCCACCACGTACGTTCGTCTATTGAGCCGTCGTCGTGCAGGTCTTCTTGTGCGGCCTCAGCTAACCGACGCACCGTCTCATCGCAATCGATGCCAAGCACATCCGCGGCTTCGTTGAGCAACCACGAGCACTCGATGTCATGACCTGCGCTGAACTGCGCGCTGGTCGGTTGCCACTGCTCGTCAAAGAACAGCCCAAGGTGACCGCTCGGAAGGATTACGCGCTCTTGCATCGTATTGATGAGCGATAGTAATGCCTCGCGCACCTCGGCGGTTGGCGCAATGCGGTAGTAGTTAGTGTAAGCTTCGAGAACGTGCAGATTCGTGTTCTGCGATTTGACGGTATTCTCGTCTTTGTCACTCAGCCGCATGTCGGTGAGCGGTTGCCAGTCACGCGACGCGGCTTCCACATAGCCGCCATATTGGCGATCGCGGCCATATTGCTCTAACACACGGAAAAACGACTCGGCTATCGGTCGGGCTGTTTCGTCGCCTGTGGCACGTACGTATTCACTAAACGCATACAGCATAAACGCCAGGGCATAGAACTGCTTGTGCGTATCCAAAGCCTCGCCCTCCGCCGTGACCGACCAATAGCATCCGCC
>CADBAZ010000009.1 GCA_902792835.1 uncultured Bacteroidales bacterium | reverse complement strand
GTATTGACCAAGATTGGTCAATGCAATACCCGGATTGTGGATATCCCTATTCAGTTCGCCGAACACGCGCTTGCGAGCGTGCGAGACAATCGTAATAAGGTATATCCCGGGGGATTTGTAATCCTTCCAGGTATTGCGTGGGCGATGAGCGCTACTCAATAGGCCACCGCGTTCCTTCCAATATGTATACCAATCGGTTGTCATGTGTTTGATCCGCCAAGATTGGCGGATGCTTTAATATACTAAGCCTAATTATACCAACCCCTGGCCTAATTATACCAACCCCTGGCCTAATTATACCAACCCTTGCTCGACCATCGCGTTGGCGACCTTCATGAAGCCGGCAATGTTGGCACCTTTGACGTAGTTGATATAGGGCTTGCCATCGGGGCAGAGGTTGTCGTCTTCCGTGCCGTACTTGAGGCAAGCGGCGTGGATGTCCGCCATGATGGTGCGGAGGCGTTGGTCAACTTCCTCGGCAGTCCACTTGAGGCGCATGGAGTTCTGCGTCATCTCCAGACCGGAAGTGGCTACACCACCTGCGTTGGAGGCTTTGCCCGGGCTGTAGAGGATCTTGGCACCTTGGAAGATTTCAATTGCTTCGGGTGTAGAAGGCATGTTTGCACCTTCGGTTACGCAGAAGCAACCGTTCTTGATGAGGTTCTCGGCATCGGCTTTCTCGATCTCGTTTTGCGTAGCGCACGGCATAGCGATGTCGCACGGGATGCGCCACGGACGCTCACCGGGGAAGTATTGTGCCTGAGGGAACTTCTGCGCGTACTCCTTGATACGTCCGCGACGGATGTTCTTGAGTTCAAATACGTACGCCATCTTCTCCTCAGTCAAGCCTTCGGGATCATAGATGAAGCCGTCGGAATCGCTCAGCGTGAGCACCTTGGCACCCAGACGCATCGCTTTCTGTGCGGCATATTGCGCTACGTTACCAGCGCCGGAGATACACACTTTCTTGCCCTCGAACGACTCGCCACGGGTAGCCAACATCGCCTCAGCGAAATAGCAAGCACCGTAGCCGGTTGCCTCGGGGCGCATCAACGAACCACCCCACAACTGGCCTTTGCCGGTCAGCGTGCCGGTGAACTCGTCACGAAGACGTTTGTACTGACCAAAGAGGAAACCGATCTCACGTCCGCCTACGCCTATATCACCGGCAGGTACGTCGGTATCAGCGCCAATGTGGCGTTGCAACTCCCGCCCATAGGCAGCGTGGTCAGCGCGTTCTTGAAGGTCTGCTCGAAGGCGAGGAACTTCATAATCGACAGGTTCACAGACTCGTGGTAACGGATACCGCCTTTGTACGGGCCAATGGCGCTATTCATCTGCACACGGAATCCGCGGTTGATCTGCACTTCGCCCTGATCGTCCATCCACGGCACGCGGAACATTATCACGCGCTCGGGTTCAACGATACGCTCCATGATCTTCTGCTCGCGCAGATACGGGTACGCCATAATCATCGGCGCTACACTCTCTACTACTTCGCGGACGGCCTGGTGAAACTCCTTCTCGCCCGGGTTTTTCTTAATCAAGTCGGCCATAAACTGGTCAACATAAACTTGGGTTTGTTTGTCCATAGTTATGATATTTATGTTATATGATCCGCCAAGCATGGCGGATACTATTATATATTGCGCTGGCGCACAGCCTCGTAGATCATCACTCCGGCGGCAACGGAGACATTGAGCGACTCCAACTTGCCGAGCATCGGGATGCGCACCTTGTCGGTTGCCAGGTCGAGGTTGGCGGGATAGATACCGTGCTCCTCGCTGCCCATGATGATAGCAAGCGGCTGACGCATATCGACTTCGGTGTAGTTCTGCATGCTATGCTCGGTAGCAGCCACAATGCGCAGACCACTCTCGCGCAGGTACGACAACGCCTCTTGCATGTTCGTCACCTTGCAAACCGGCAACGTGTGCAACGCACCGGCAGAAGTCTTGATAGCATCGCCGTTGACCGCAACACCGCTACGCGAGGCGATAACGATACCATCTACACCCGCACACTCGCAGGTTCGCGCAATGGCGCCGAAGTTACGCACGTCGGTGATGCCGTCAAGCACCATCAAGAACGGCACTTTGCCTTGTTCAAACAACATAGGCACGAGCGACTCCAGCGGTGTGAACTCCACCGGCGAGAGGAAGGCGATGACACCTTGATGGTTCTTGTCGGTAAATTGGTTGAGTTTCTCAACCGGCACGCGCTGTACTTGCGTAGGCACGTTCTGCAGTTTGGTAATCAGTTCGCGTCCGATAGCGGACGACATGTCGCGGCGCAGCAGCACTTTGTCGAGTGTCTTGCCGGCATCAATGGCTTCAATGACCGCACGGATACCGAAAATCATCTCTTTCTCCGGCGGACGTTTGGTGTCATAGTTTCGTTTTTGTATCATAATGTCAATATTTTAGCCAATTGATAAATTCGTTCGGGTCGGTTGTGAACGCCATCGGCTCTGCGATTTGGTTGCCATTTGCATCCAGTTGCACAAAGAACGGCTGTGCGTTCGAACCGAATCGCTCGCGCTGCAAGCGGCTGTTCTCATTGCCTTCGCTCTCGCCGTCGGCATCTTTGTCGAGGCGATCATCCACATAGAGTTCGATAAACACATAGTTTTTCAATCGTGCCTTCACGCTGTCGTTCGCCAACACAAAAGCCTCCATCTTACGGCAATTGACGCAGCCGTAGCCGGTGAAGTCGATGATAATGGGTTTGCCTGTCTGACGGGCGTACGCCAAGCCTTCCTCATAATCGTTGAAAACCTCGCGACCTTCGATCTCCATGGGCGGAGCAAACGCACTAATAGCCTTCACCGGCGCGCCCCATAGTCCCGGAACAAGATAGCACGCAAAAGCAACCGAAGGAATAATAACCACCACACGAATAATCTTGCGCGTCAGGCTGACGTTGCGGATGTTCCACATCAGATATACGCCGATACCGAGGAAACAAGCAATCCAAATGGCGATAAACAGCCACCTCGGCAATATGCCCCAACCGTACGCCATGTCGGCTACGCTGAGGAACTTGAGCGAGAGAGCGAGCTCGAGGAAAGCGAGTACGACTTTAAACGAAGTCATCCATTCGCCCGATTTCGGTGCTTGTTTCATCCATTGCGGGAACATAGCGAACAGCGAGAACGGCAAAGCCAACGCCACAGCAAATCCCAACATCCCCACAGCCGGAGCCAGCAGACTGCGACCTGCAGCTTCCACAAGCAGCGTGCCGATGATCGGACCGGTGCAGCTGAACGATACGATTACCAACGTGAATGCCATCAGCAGAATACTCAGCAATCCACCGGTTGAGCGCGCCTTGCTGTCCAGAGCCGTTGACCAACTGTCGGGAAGCGTTATCTCAAACAAGCCGAAGAACGACAACGCAAATACTACCAGCAAAAGGAAGAAAAAGATGTTCACTATTGCGTTGGTTGACAAATCGTTCAATGCCGATGCTCCGAAAGCAACCGTGATAAGCAGTCCCAGACCGACATATATAACGATGATGCTCAGTCCGTACAGGATAGCGTTTTGTGCGCCTTTATCCGTGCGCTTCAAAAAGAAGCTCACCGTCATCGGAATAATCGGCCACACGCAGGGCGTAAATATCGCTAACAATCCGCCCAATAATCCCAATAGGAAAATCAGCCAAAGCGATTGCTTCGCTGTTTGACCGCTGCCGCTGTTAGATTGATAGGTGTAGATTTCCGGCGCCGTACACATCTCGTCGTTGCAACTGTTGTAGCGGATTGACGGCACTTCATTGGCGGCAAAGGTCAGCATGAACGGGCTTTCGTAGATTTCCTCGCCGATCTCTTCGTCGCCTACGTTAATAAGCGTCATGTGCCAACCTTCTTGGATTGTTGCCGTCAGCCGCACACTATCCACAGCCTCAGCATTGGCCGCAGGCACTACTTCCCCACTCCATTTGACAGCCTCGACGATCTGTGCCGATGCCCACACCGGCATAAACGCTAATAATATAATAAGGTATTGTCTCATAATTTTTTTTCAAGTCGTTTTAGTTATATTAGAACAAGACAGATTTCTGCAACCAGGATTTGTACGGACGCACTGTTGCCGGCACAGCCCAAAACAGCAATGGTAGTATCAGAATCTTATTTCTCATTATCGAATGAATGTATATATCTGTTGCAAATCGGGCGCAAAGGTACAAAAATTATTTCATATTTGCAAGCGAAATACTTTTTTTTTCGATATTAAGCAAAAAAATGAAAAAAATATTTGCAAATGTCATTTTTTTTTTGTAACTTTGTGGCGGTTTTTGTGCGTTGCGCTACAAACGCACGCAAATGTGCGCATAACATAATAAAAAACGCTACTAAATGACACGGTTAAGTGTAAACATCAATAAGATTGCCACGCTCAGAAATGCACGCGGAGGGAATGTGCCCGATGTGGAGCAGTTCGCCAAGGACTGCGAGCGGTTCGGTGCACAGGGTATAACCGTTCACCCGCGCCCTGACGAGCGGCATATACGCCGTAGCGACGTGTATGCGCTCAAGGATTGCGTGACGACCGAACTGAACATCGAGGGCAACCCCGAGCCGGAGTTTGTGAAGATGGTTTGCGAAGTACGACCGACTCAGGTGACGCTTGTGCCCGACGGACATCAGCAGCTGACATCGAACCACGGCTGGGACACCATCACACATCGCGCATTCCTGACAGAGGTAACGCAACGCTTCCACGAGGCAGGGATACGAGTATCGATCTTCGTGAACCCGATAGCGGAAATGGTAGAGGGTGCAAAACTCGCCGGTGCAGACCGCGTGGAACTATACACAGGTCCTTACGCCGAGTTATTTGAGCAGAACCCCGAAGCCGCTATAGCCATGTACCGCGCAGCAGCAGAGAAAGCGCGGGAGGTCGGGCTGGGACTGAATGCCGGTCATGACCTGAGCACAGAGAACTTACCTGCCCTACTTGGGGCGTTCCCGTGGATAGATGAGGTGAGCATCGGGCACCAACTCATTGCCGATGCGCTGTATTGGGGGATAGAGGAGACGATAAGGAGATATCTTGCCTGCTGCAAGATAGTTGAAAGTTGAAAGAAGTCGTCTATTTAAAAGTTGAAAATTAATTAAAAGAGAATAGAAATATGTTACTACAAATCGACACCACGGCTCTGGTTGAAGAGTCAATGATTCAAGCTGAAGAACCCGTTCAAGAGTCCATTAACCTGCTGACCATGGCGCAATACGGCGGATGGATTATGGTTATCCTTGCCGCATTACTGGCTTGGGCGATCTATATCTTTATCGAGCGCCTGATTGTACTGCATAACGCTACGAAAGAAGATGCCACGTTCATGGACCGCATCAAAGACTATATCCACGAGGGTAAGATCGACTCTGCTCTGAACCTGTGCAAGCAAGCAGGCACACCTTCCGCACGCATGATAGAGAAAGGTATAAGCCGTATCGGTCGTCCGATGCAAGACGTACAGGTAGCCGTTGAGAACGTTGGTAACCTTGAGGTTTCCATCCTTGAGAAAGGCTTGGTAATCATGGCAACCATCGCTGCCGGCGCACCGATGTTAGGTTTCCTTGGCACCGTATTGGGTATGGTTCAGACGTTCTACAACATGGCGCAGAATGCCAGCGGCGTGATTGAGATGTCGGCACTGAGCGAGGGTATGTACCAAGCCATGGTAACCACCATCGGCGGTTTGATAGTAGGTATCATCGCGATGTTTATGTACAACTTCCTCGTATCGCGCATTGATCGTGTGGTACGTCAGTTGGAAGGCAGAACACTAGCATTCATGGATCTCTTAAATGAACCCGCATAACGCGTTAGGCAAATGGCGCGAACAGATGCCGCCAGCGGCATAGAGCGCACCATTGCCTCCGCTCTCCCCAAAACCTATCTGACGATAGCTTTCGGGGACCCAAATAAAAAAGAATATGTATATTTGAATTTCTATGAGTTTAAAGAAACGAAATAAAGTTGAGGCAACGTTCGCGATGTCATCGATGACGGACTTGATCTTCCTGCTCTTGCTGTTCTTCGTGATGGCAAGCACTATGTCGTCACCCAACGACATCAAGATCAACCTTCCTCAGGCAAAAGCGAAGACGAACACCAAGCAGGTGGTGGCAAAGGTTAGCATAGACGAGTTGGGCAACTACTTCGTTGCCTTGGGCAAAGAGAAACCCATCGCCATTGATGCCGAGGATTTGGAGCCGTACTTGGCTTCCGTACAGGAGCAAGACTCCACAGCCTACATAGCATTGCATGCTGACGAGGATATAGCGTACAAAGAAGTGGTACGCGTGTTGGATATTGCGAACACTCACCACATGAAGTTGGTGGTAGCAACAAGGAACAAGAAGTAACATCCAAATGAGTAAGGATACAAAAGCAAAAATAGAATCCGGACTGCTGACGGCCGTCATCATGGCGTTGCTGTTTCTGTTGCTATGGTTCATCTATATTGATGCGCCACGCCAAACAGAGGAGGAAGGCATAGAGGTGGCGTTCGGCGATAGCGAGGACGGCGGAGGCGCAGAGCCTGAAGCCGTACCGATGCCGGCAGTACCGGTGACGCAAGCCCCACCTCCTACCCCACAAGCGCCCTCGGAGAACGACCTGATGGTTCAGGATGACGAGGAGTCACTGGCTCTCGCCAAGCAGCGTGAGGAGGAGAAGAAAAAACGTGCCGAGCAAGAGGAACTCATCCGCAAGCAACGCGAGGAGCAGGCACGTCTGGAAGCCGAGCAACGCGCCGAGCAGCAACGTATAGCCGAAGAACAGGCACGCAAAGCTGCCGAGGAGCAAGAGAAACGCGACAAAGCCGCAGCATTAGGCGGACTATTCGGCAACAACCAGCAAGGCGCACAAGGCAGCGGTTCGACTCAAGGCGCATCGCAGCAAGGCTCGAATAACCCCGTAGGTCACGGATCAGTCGGTGGCAACAGTTGGAGTCTGAAAGGCAGGAACATCAAAGCACTGCCCAAGCCTTCAACGCAGTTCAACCAAGAGGGAAAGGTCGTAGTGAACATCCAGGTGAACAGTGCAGGCAAGGTTATTTCGGCAACGGTAGGTGAAGGCACGACAGTGAGCGACTACCAGACCAAGCAAGTGGCACTGGAAGCAGCCCGCAAAGCAGAGTTCTCGCCTTCAGAAAACAAGATTCAAGTAGGAACAATTACATATACTTTCAAATTGAACTAAGTTATGAACTATCTCTTTCTTGACAACGGCTTCGAGGAGATCGAGGCACTGACCACAGTCGATCTGTTGCGTCGCGCAGGCGTTGAACTAACAACAGTAGCCATCCGCGGTGCGATAGAGGTGACCGGTTCGCATCAGATTATCGTACATGCCGACCGACTGTTTGAGGACTGCGACTTTGCGGACGCAGAGACGCTTATTCTGCCGGGAGGCGCTGCCCATCTGGAGAACCACGAAGGACTGTGTAACCTATTAAAGAAGCACAACGCTGAGGACAAACTGATTGCAGCCATCTGCTACGCACCTTCGGTACTCGGGCGATTAGGCATATTGGAAGGCAAGCAGGCAACCTGCTACCCGGGCTTTGAGAACTTCCTTGGCGAGAGTTATATAGGCGGACTCGTAGTTGAGTCTAAAAACGTCATCACCGCTAAAGGCCCCGGACTAAGCAGCGACTTTGCATTCTGTCTGATCGAGAAACTGAAAGGCTCGGAAGTGGCGGACGCAGTCTATGACGCAGCACAATATTAGCGCGTTCGGCAAATGGCGCTAACAGATGTCGCCTAGCGACATAAAGCGCACCATTGCCTCCGCTCTCCCCAATAAAAAACAACACAACAACAATAAAAACAAACAAATAAACAATGAAAAAAATCTTTACTTTTGTTGCATGCGTGGCATTGAGTGCCAGCATGTTTGCACAAGAGGCAGAAGAAGCCCCTAAAGCGTGGAAGTTCGACGGCACAGTAGGACTGAACGCAGCCGCAACCGGTTTGGTAAACTGGGCAGCCGGCGGTAAAAACAATGTTAACGGTCTGGCTTATGCAAAACTGCACCTGCTCTACAGCAAGGACGCTATTGCTTGGGAGACGAACTTCGATACCGATTTCGGATTGACATGGATCGATCAGAAGGAAGATGCGTTCCAGAAGTCGAGCGACAATATCAAACTCGCAACGAAGTTCGGTTGGGAGTTCCACCAGAACTGGTATCTGACGGTACTCGGTAGTTTCCAGAGCCAATATGCTCCCGGTCGCAACTACACAGAAGGTTACAACAACATCGTATCCAAATGGCTGGCTCCTTCGCACACCGATATCTCTGTCGGTATCGACTACAAGAAGAGCGTTAACGGTTGTGACTTCTCAGTTTATCTGTCACCGATCGCCGGTCGTATCACCACAGCTTACATCAGCAAATCGATGAACGACCGTTATACCAAGGAGTATCACGACGCCTTTATCAATGGCGAGATTGATCCGGCGAAGTACAATCCGCTGTATAACTTGAAAGATGAGTTGCAGATGATCAACGGTACGTACAAGTACGCTAATAAAGCCACAACAATCGACGGCACTACATATCTGCCGGGCGATAAGATCTACCGCAATGCACGTGCCGAGTTCGGTTTGAGTTTCAAGGGCTCGATTGCTTACACCTACAAGGATCTGAAATTAGGAACGACTGTCACTCTCTTCTCTGCATATCAGGGAAAAGGTTTCAGCCTGAAGGACATCTATGAGGCTGAGTACGGTGCAGGTACGTGGGAGAACCGTAACAAAAACGAGCACTATTTCGAGTATTCAAACAACAACCGTCAGTTCGGTCACTTTGATGTGGACTGGGACGTTAACCTGAGCTACCAGTTCCTGAAGTGTCTGCAAGTGACGCTGCAAACGAACCTGAAATACTATCCGGGTACACTGATTGCCGACAAAGACGGCAACCTGAGCGAGCGCTGCCAGTTCAAAGGCATGATCGGTCTGGGTGTTGGATACAGTTTCTAATCATCGTGGATTATTTGCAAGAAATAGAGCAGAACGTGTCACGTCTCGTTACGGCTTACGAGCAAGCGAGACGTGACAACGCCGCTCTGCAACAGCAACTCAAGCAGCAAGCCGAAGAACTGTTCAACTTGCGAGCAGATATCAAACAGAAAGAAGCAGAACTACGCAACTTGCAAATAGCACACGCACTAACGGTGGATTCACCACAACGACAAAAAGCAAAAAATCATATCCGGTCAATTATCGCTGATATTGACAAAACGATAGACACTTTAAAGCGTTAAATTGTTAAACTGTTAAATTGTTAATTGTTAAATCGTTACATTGTTATGGCTGAGCAGAATCCAAGCACATTGAATATCACCTTACAGTTAGGTGACCACACGATGCGATTTCCTGTTGCTTGGAATGAGGAGAAATATTACCGTGAAGCCGCTGCTCACCTCAATCAACGATTTCAGTATTATAGTTCGGGCATGAAAAACAAGTCTGCCGAGCAGATATGGGTATATGTAGCCTTGGAAGCGGCAGTGAACTTGCAACGGGAAAATGCACGATACGATATCGAACCCGTGAAAGATCGTATTAACACCATTAACAAAACAATCATCAACGCACTGACTAACAGTGCAGAAAACACAAAAGAAAAGCTATGAATACAACAATGATAATACTCATTGCAGTCGGCGCATTTCTGATAGGAGCAATAGCCTGCTTTCTGTTATGCCGACATGCACAAAACGGACTATTCAAGAAAGCCCTCGAAGAGGCGGAGATCATAAAGAAAAACAAGATCGTTGAGGCAAAGGAGAAGTTCATTGCCTTGAAGACCGAACACGAGAACATGGTTCGTCAGCAGGAGCAAAAACGCCAGCAAGCCGACCAACGCCTTCAACAGCGCGAACAGCAACTCAACCAACGCCAAGGAGAGTTGCAGCGTCAGCAGAACGAATTGAAAACCAAGACACAGCAGATAGAGAAGCAACAACAAGCTATCGACTATAAGACTTCCGAAGCCGAGAAACTGCACCTGCAGGCTCAACAGCAACTGGAAGCTATCTCCGGATTGTCGGCTGCCGAAGCGAAGAAACAACTGGTTGACAGCCTGAAAGAAGAAGCACGTACCGATGCACTGGCGTACATCAACGAGACGATGGACGAGGCACGACTCAACGCAAGCATGGAGGCTAAGAAAGTGATTATCAAGACCATCCAGCGTGTAGCCAGCGAGGCAACGGTTGAAAATGCCGTGAGCGTATTCCGCATCGAGAACGACGAAGTCAAAGGTCGTATCATCGGTCGCGAGGGACGAAACATCCGTGCTCTGGAAGCCGCTACCGGCGTCGAGATCGTTGTAGATGACACACCGGAGTGCATCACCCTATCCGCTTTCGATCCTATTCGCCGCGAGATAGCACGACTCAGTCTGCACCAACTCGTACAAGACGGACGTATTCACCCCGCACGTATTGAAGAGGTGGTAGCCAAAGTGACCGAGCAGATTGAGGAAGAGATCAACGAGATCGGCAAGCGCACAACCATCGACCTGGGTATTCATGGTCTGCACCCCGAATTGATTCGCTTGGTAGGTAAGATGAAATACCGCTCATCCTACGGTCAGAACCTGCTGCAACACAGCCGCGAGACTGCTAACCTCTGCGCTACCATGGCTTCGGAGCTTGGCTTGAACCCGAAGACAGCTCGCCGAGCAGGTTTGCTGCACGATATAGGCAAAGTGGCTGACGAAGACTATGAGTTGCCACACGCTGAGGTCGGCATGAAACTATGCGAGAAGTACGGCGAGAAACCCGAGATCTGCAACGCTGTTGGTTCGCACCACGACGAGATAGAGATGGATACTTTGATCGCTCCTATCGTACAGGCGTGCGATGCTATATCAGGAGCGCGCCCGGGCGCACGTCGCGAGATCGTGGAGACCTACATCAAGCGACTGAAAGATCTGGAGAACATCGCTATGTCGCACGAAGGCGTAATCAAAACCTACGCATTGCAGGCTGGTCGTGAACTCCGCGTGATTGTCGGTGCAGACAAGATCAGCGACAAGGATACAGAGCTGTTGTCGTACGACATCGCCAAGAAGATCCAGGACGAAATGACCTACCCGGGTCAAGTCAAGATAACCGTAATACGCGAGACACGCGCTATTTCGTACGCGAAATAGTTGATAGTTGAAAGTTGAAAGTTGAAAGATATTAATATGGAAAACGAGAAACTTACAATCGTAGAACAACTGCGAACATTACTGAGTGAAGGTGACGTAACCGCTATCAAAGAGCAAGTAGCCGAACTGAAAAACCACTTCTACCGCGAAGTACATCAGGAGCAAGAAGCCTTGAAGAAAGCCGCGGAAGAGGCAGGCGAGACGTTTGAGGCAGTCGTCGATGAGACAGAACAAACGTTCCGTCAACTACTCAACGACTACAAGGTTCGCCGCGACGAGGTGATCAAGAAGCAGGCAGCCGAGCAAGAGCAGAACCTGCTGCGCAAGGAGAATATCATTGCCCAGATGAAAGATCTTGCCAACCCCGAGACTGCTGACGTGATGGCTGACCTGAAAAAGATGCGCGACTTGCAAGCCGAGTGGAAAACCATCGGTCAAGTGCCTGCACCGAAAGTACAGGAGCTCTGGCGTCAGTATAACCTCTATCAGGAGCAGTTCTACGACTTGGTAAAGATCAATATCGAGTTGCGCGACTTGGACTTCAAGCGTAACCTTGAAGCCAAGACCGCACTGTGTGAGAAAGCCGAGGCACTGGATGCAAACAACAACATCATTGAAGCCAACCGTCTGCTGCAGCAGTTGCACAACGAGTGGTCGGAGATTGGACCTGTAGCCCGCGACCAGCGTGAGGCGTTGTGGGAGCGATTCAAAGCAGCGTCCACGATCATCAACAAGAAGCATCAGGCGTACTTCGATGCCCTGCACCAGCGTGAGGAAGAGAATCTTGCAAAGAAACAGGCACTCATCGAGCGACTGAAAGAGATTGATCTGACCAAACTCAAGTCAAACAAGGCTTGGGAAGAGGCATCGGAGAAAATTCAGGCTATTCAGCAAGAGTGGCGCACGATAGGTTTTGCGCCGAAGAAGTTCAACCAAACAATCTATGATGAGTATCGCGCACTGTGCGAGCAGTTCTTCAAAGCCAAAGCAGGATTCTACAAGACGACTCGCGACATGTTCTCCGAGAATCTGCGTCTGAAACGTGAGTTGCTGGCTAAAGCCGAGGAACTTAAGTCCAGCCAGGAGTGGCAGGAGGCTACGCAGAAGTTCGTTGAACTGCAGAACGAATGGAAGAAGATCGGGCCTGTGGCACGCAAGTATTCCGATGATATTTGGAAACAGTTCACAGCAGCCTGCGATGCATTCTTTGAGGCAAAACGTGAAGCTACCAAGCAAGAGCGCGAAGCATTCAAGCAGCGCCGCGAGAAAGCTTCGGAGAAGTGGCACAAAGGTCTGGAGAGCATGACCGACCGCAATCGTCTCATCCGCATTTATGAAGGTCTGCAAGCCGAAATACGCACAGCCGAGAACAATATCCTGTTCTTCACATCGAAGAGCGGCAACGCACTGGTCAAAGGTTTACAGAAGAAGATTGACGATCTGAAGAAGCAAGCGGCTGAAATCGAAAACAAAATCAACGAGATAGATAATGAGTAAGATTATCAGTTACCATAACGTCAGCGTCAATCAGGCAGAACAGATTGTGCTGCGTGATGTCAACCTTGAGGTAGGCGAAGGCGAGTTCGTGTATCTGCTCGGGCGAGTAGGTTCGGGTAAATCTTCGTTTATGAAGACGATGTACGGCGAACTACCCATCGCTTCAGGCGAGGCACAGATCCTTGATTACGACCTCTCCACCCTACGCCGCAAGCAGATACCTTATCTGAGACGTAAATTGGGCGTTGTGTTCCAGGACTTCCAATTACTCACTGACCGTAACGTGGAGGAAAACCTGCTGTTCGTGCTGCGCGCTACGGGCTGGAAAGACAAGAACGCCATGAAGTCGCATGTCATGGACGTCTTGGATCAAGTAAGCATGGCTAACAAGGCGTACAAGATGCCGTATCAACTCTCAGGAGGTGAGCAGCAGCGTGTGGTAATTGCGCGGGCGCTACTGAATATGCCGTCGCTGATTCTTGCCGACGAGCCGACAGGAAACCTCGACCACGAGACAGGCAAAGAGATCATGGATCTGCTGTACAGTATCTCGAAGGCTGGCATCACTATCGTTATGTCAACGCACAACATTATCTGGCCGGAACAATACCCCGGGCGTAAGCTCTACTTTACAGACGGCAAGATTAGTGAGGAAGAATAAACTTTTTCTGCCGAAAGATTTGCATTATTGCAGAAATTTTTGTAATTTTGCGGGCTTTTTTGAAATAACAATAACAACTATATCGATCGTGAAAGGAGGTGTAATGCAATGATCATCGTACCTGTAAAGGAAGGCGAGAATATCGAGCGTGCGATTAAGAAATTCAAACGTAAATTCGATAAGACCGGCGTCATCAAAGAGCTGCGTCGTCGCCAGCAATTCGAGGCACCAAGCCAAATCAAACGAGTAAAGATGGCTCACGCCAAGTACGTACAGCAATTGCACGCCAACGACGAGATTTAATCTCTACTCGATTGCAAACAAAAGTGAGTTCCTGATTCGGGAACCCACTTTCGTTTTGTAGTATTGCTATCTATTCTGCCTACACTACTCTGCCGTTAACTTATTCAACCAACTTGGGCAGATAATCGAGCAGCGCGTGCATGCTTGGCAGGAACACGTCGGGTTTCCACGGCGCAAAATCATCATAGACGAGTGGGCCAGTGTTGACAACAACAGTAAACAAGTCGGCAGCGCGTGCTGCTTGCAAGCCAAGCGGAGCGTTCTCAATCACGCAACACTCTTCCTTCGGCAGGCCACTCATTTCCCACGCCTTGAGATAGGGCTCCGGACGCGGTTTACCGTGCGGACACTCAAACGCCGTGATCATCCGCTCGCGAACGAAGATTCCCGGGAATGCGCGATTGAGTTGGTCGAGCAGCGTCTTCTGCGCACTGCCTGTGACGAGCCAAATCTGCTTATCTGGCATCGCTTTGATGGCCTGCAGCACCTCGTAAGCACCCGGCATTGGCTGAGCACCTCCGAGTTCTACGAACTTCTCGCCTTTCTCCTTATAGAACGCGTCAACCTCCTCCAAACTAACTTGGCGTTCGGGCATCTGCTGCTTATACGTATTCAGGATAACATCGCGGCTGGTGCAACCTTCCTGCATGTAGCAGTCGCGCTTGGTGAAGTGCAGACCATGACGTGCCATAACAATCTCCCATGCCCGTGCATGATTAGGCATAGAGTTGAACAGCACACCGTCCATGTCAAAGAAAAAGCCTTTTTTCATATAATATCTTTTATTTCGAGTTGTATTATTGAGATAATTATCGGTTTCCGGTAAGGGAGTTATGTGGGGCATAATGACCGCGCCGAAAATGAAAATTAGCCAATAAGAAACCGAAATTATTGGTGTTGCTCGCGCAATAAGTCATTAACGGTCTTCACGGGGTTGAAGGTCGAAACGGGTACCTCAACGAAGATCGTGTTCCACTTCGACATGGCACCATTCCAGAGTCCGGGAAGTTCGAGGGCTTGGAGTTCACGACCGTCTTTCGACTTCTGAGATATGAAGCCGGTCTTCGGGTCAACAAACTTCAGCAAATCAAACGGTTTGCCTTCGAAGTCCTTGATAGCGCAAACAAGATCCACGGGGTTGAAGTATTTCGACTTAGCCATCAGTTCCTTGTCAGGAATCTGTACCGACTCAAGAATCTGGTTGCTGATTGAGCCGTCTTCCTCACGTACGCGGAATGGTCCGCCACCAGGCTCGCCGGTGTTACGCACTACGCCGCAAACACGGATAGGACGATTAAGGCGTGCACGCTCCTCGTCGCTCAAGCCCGGCTTGCGCAGCTCTTCGAACACGCGTTTCTGCTCAGTAACGAGCACACCTGCCAGCAGTTGTTTGAACTCAACGGTCGAGGCTTTCAGACGATCAGGAACAACATTGTCGATATTTTTGATGAATACGACATCGGCATCTTGCTCGTTCAGGTTCTCGATGAGTGCGCCGTGTCCACCCGGACGGAACAAAAGTTTACCGTCGGCCGTACGGAACGGGGTGCCGTCAGGATTAGCAGCGAGGGTGTCGGTCGAAGGCTTCTGCTCCGAGAAGGAGATATTGAACTTCACGCCATACTTCGCTTCGAGTTTCTGCAGGTTGTCAGCAATATGTTGGCGGAACAGAGGCAGGTGATCGTGCGATACCGTGAAGTGGATATTCACCTCACCGTTGGATGCAGCGTAGAGTGCACCTTCCACCATGTGCTCCAAGGCAGGAGTGCGTGCGCCATCGCGATAGGAGTGGAACAGGAGCAAGCCCTTAGGCAGGTTGCCGTAGTTCATGTCTTTCAAGAGGAAACGAACAGCATCTTGACCCTCCTTGCCTTCCAACTGTTTGCCAAAAGCGAACTTCGAGATATTATCGAGGAACTCACGAATGAACGGAGTTTCTACACCGTTATCAAGGTACTCAAACAGGTTCTTGAACATACGGGATGCTGCACCCGATGCCGGAACGAACTTCAGCACTTTGTGTCCCTCAGCGAGATAGTTCTGCCATGCGGCGATGAACTCCTTGCGCTCGGCTACCGACGGGCTGATTACGCCTTTGTGCAGGGCAGCCGGTTCAACGATGTCCAGTACGGGGAAACCCGTTTGGAAACACTTCAATTGCTCTTCCGCCTTCTGAACGGAGATGCCACGAGCACTGAGTTGCTCGATGTCTTGTTGGGTAAAGTTCATGGTAGTATATATTTAAAATTAAAAATGCAAAATTAAGAATTAAGAATGGCTTCGGCAAGCGCAGTGATAGCGGGTTTGTCGGCATCTTTCATCGTGCCGCGCAGGGTTACAACGGGCTCAACGATCTCGACATTAGCCATAGGCTCGATCATCGCGCGCATCACTTTGGCTGCCTGCGGTGCCCACGAGCCGTTCTCGACAAGTGCCACGCGGCGGTTCTTGTAGCCCTTGAGTTGCAGTTTGTGCAGGAACGTGTGCATCGGCGGGAACAAGTCTGCATCGTACGTGCAGGCGCAAAGAATCATCTTTCCGTAACGGAAGGCATCTTCAATAGCTTCAGCCATATCGTCACGTGTAAGGTCGGTGAAGGCAACTTTGATTCCTTTCTCGCGCAGTTGGTCAGCTATATACTCCGCAGCCTTCAGCGTATTGCCGTGGATGGAAGCCGAAACGACGAACACTCCTTCGGTCTCTACGCCGTACGCGCTCCAGATGGTGTAAAGGCGCAAGGCTTCGTCTTTCTTTTCGCCTTCAAGCACAGGCCCGTGCAACGGAGCAATGCTGTCGATTGCCAACGGAGCGACTTTCTTGAGCACAGCCTGCACTTGCACACCGTACTTGCCGACAATGTTGAAATAGTAACGTCTTGCCTCGCAAGTCCAATCATCGGCATCGGCGTCATATACGCCGAACTTGCCAAACGCATCAGCCGAGAAGAGCACGCGCTCCTCAGCACAGTAACTCATCAGCACTTCCGGCCAATGGATCATCGGCGCAGCTATGAAACGAAGCGTCAAACCACCGAGGTCGAGCACATCACCCTCTTTTACAATTTGCAGATTGCTATACTCCACACCAAACTGCCGAAGCATATTCTCGGCAATCTTCGAGCAGACAATCTGTACATTCGGATATGCAGCCACAAACCGAGCTATCGAACCCGAGTGATCGGGCTCCATGTGATGAACAACCAGATAATCCGGCGTACGCCCCATGAGCGATTTCTCCAGTTTGTTCAACCACTCGTCGGTGCAACGCGGGTCAATGGAATCCAACACTGCTACCTTATCTGCACAGAGCAAATAGGAGTTGTAACACATTCCGTCGGGCAATGCGTATTGCCCCTCAAACAGGTCTAAAGTCTGGTCATCACAACCGATGTAGGATATAGATTTCATATCATTTACGATTTCAGAATTTACGATTTACCATTTACGGGTGCAAAGATACAAAAAATATCGCAAAAAAGCAAACAATAAGCCGAAAAAATTTGCACTTTTGAAAAATATTCTGTAATTTTGCACCAAATAGCGAAAAAACAATTAAATTGTTAAACTGTTAAGCTGTTAAATTGTTAAGCTGCTAAATTATACATATGTTATCCAACACCGATCAACAAGAGATACTTCGTCGCCGGACATTTGCGATCATCTCGCACCCGGATGCCGGTAAGACAACCCTGACCGAGAAACTCCTGCTCTATGGAGGTGCTATCCACGTAGCCGGAGCCGTCAAGTCCAACAAGATCCGCAAGACGGCTACCTCCGACTGGATGGAGATAGAGAAGCAACGTGGCATCAGTGTCGCCACATCCGTCATGGGCTTTGACTATACCCCATCCTACCATAACGAAGCAGGCACAACCTATCATATCAACATCCTCGATACCCCGGGTCACCAGGACTTTGCCGAAGACACCTTCCGCACGCTCACGGCAGTGGATTCGGTCATCATCGTCATTGATGCCGCCAAGGGTGTAGAGACGCAGACGCGCCGACTGATGCAGGTCTGCCGCATGCGCAAGACGCCCGTCATGGTGTTCATCAACAAGATGGATCGCGAGGGTAAAGACCCGTTCGACCTGTTGGACGAAGTCGAAGCCGAACTCGGCATCAAGGTGCGTCCGCTGAGTTGGCCGATCAACAGCGGGCAACGGTTCAAGGGTGTGTACAACATCTTCCAACAGACGCTCGACCTCTATCAGCCCGACAAGACGCACGTCACCGAATCCATTCAGTTTGAGGACGTTACCGACCCGCAGATAGCCAAACTTGTAGGCGACAATGATGCTACCAAGCTCTGCGAAGATCTGGAAATGATCGAGGGTGTATATGACGCGTTCAGCAAGGATGCCTACTTGGCAGGCGAACTTGCACCGGTATTCTTCGGCTCGGCGCTGAACACCTTCGGTGTAAAGGAACTCTTGGAGTGCTTTGTGCACATCGCTCCCTCGCCGCGCCCTGTTATTGCCGAGGAGCGCGAGGTTAATCCGATGGAGGAGAAGTTCACGGGATTCTGCTTCAAGATCCACGCCAACATGGACCCCAACCACCGCTCGTGCATAGCGTTCTTCAAGATCTGCTCGGGTAAGTTCGAGCGTAATACCTATTATACGCACGTGCGTAAGGGGCAGCAGATGCGGTTTAGTTCGCCTACCTGCTTTATGGCGCAGAAGAAAGAGACGGTCGATGAGGCGTTTGCAGGTGATATAGTCGGTCTGCCGGACACGGGCAACTTCAAGATAGGCGATACCCTGACCAGCGGCGAGAACCTGCACTTCAAGGGGCTGCCGTCATTCTCACCGGAGATGTTCAAGTACATCGAGAACGCCGACCCGATGAAGCAGAAGCAACTCGACAAAGGTATCAGCCAACTCATGGACGAAGGCGTTGCGCAGCTCTTCGTCAGCCAACTCAACGGACGCAAGATCATCGGCACCGTCGGACAATTGCAGTTCGAGGTTATTCAGTACCGCTTGGAGCATGAGTACCAAGCCAAGTGCCGCTGGGAACCCTTGCAGATGTACAAAGCCTGCTGGCTGGAGGTTACGGGGTCCCCGCAAGCATCGCGCAGTGGGGTGTCAGATGACGGCGAGGCGGAACTGGAGATGTTCAAGAAGCGCAAGCCGCAGTATATGGCATTCGATAAGGACGGTCGCGATGTTTTTATGGCAGACAGCGCCTACGTGCTACAGATGGCGCAACAGGACTACAAGCACATCACCTTCCACTTCACCTCAGAATTCTAAAATCTAAAATTTGAAATTTGTAATTTGAAATCATAAATCATAAATAAATCAAGGCGAGCCTCTCAGCTCGCCTTGATTTATTAATTAGATGATTCCCTGCTCCAACATAGCTGTTGCAACTTTCATAAAGCCGGCGATGTTCGCACCTTTGACGTAGTCAATCGTGCCGTCTTTCTGCGTGCCGAACTTCACGCACTGCTCGTGGATGGACTGCATGATGTGGTGCAGACGATCGTCCACCTCTTCGGCTTTCCAGCTCAGGTGCTCGGCATTCTGCGTCATCTCCAGACCGGAAGTAGCTACGCCGCCTGCGTTGACAGCCTTACCCGGGGCAAACAGTACGCCGTTGTGTTGGAAGAAGTGAATAGCACCGGGTTGGCAACCCATGTTACTTACCTCGCAGCAGCACCAGCAGCCGTTGGCTTTCAGCTCCTTGGCATCGTCCTCGCTCAGCTCGTTCTGGAAGGCGCAAGGCAGAGCAATGTCGCACTTGATCGACCAGGCTTTCTTGTCCGCAGTGAAGTGTACCTTACCGGGGAACTTAGTAGCCATATCCTCTACGCGGTTACGGTTCGAGGCGCGCATCACGAGCATGTAATCAATCATCTCGTCGGTGATGCCGTCGGGAATCTCCACTACGCCGTCCGGACCGGAGATGGCTACAACCTTTGCACCAAGTTGTTTGGCTTTGGTGGCAGCGCCCCATGCTACGTTACCGAAGCCGGAGATAGCAATACGTTTGCCCTCGATCGACTTGCCTGCGGTGTGCAGCAGGTGTTGGGTGAAGTACAGTGCGCCGAAACCTGTTGCCTCCGGACGCAGGATCGAACCGCCCCACGTCATACCTTTGCCGGTCAGCACGCCGGTGTGGTACTCGCGAGCGAGTTTCTGGTACATGCCGTTCAGGAAGCCTATCTCACGACCGCCTACGCCTACGTCACCGGCAGGAATATCCTGATCCGGGCCAATGCAACGCCAGAGTTCGAGCATGAACGCCTGGCAGAAACGCATGATCTCGTCGTCAGACTTACCAACAGGGTCGAAATCCGAACCACCCTTGGCGCCGCCCATAGGCAGGGTCGTCAGGGCGTTCTTGAAGGTCTGCTCAAATCCGAGGAACTTGAGCATCGACGGTGTAACGGCGCGGTGGAAACGCAATCCGCCTTTGTACGGGCCAATGGCAGCGTTGAACTGCACACGGTAACCGAGGTTCGTTTGTACCTTGCCCTCGTCGTCAACCCATGTTACGCGGAACGTGAAGATACGGTCGGGCTCAACCATGCGCTCGATGATCTGCGCACGCTCAAACTCAGGATGTTGGTTGTAGGTTTCCTCGATCGACTCGAGAACTTCCTGTACAGCCTGTAAGTACTCGGCTTCGCCCGGGTGCTTGGCAGCTAAACGCTGCATAATGTCTTGTGTTTTCATAATGTGTGATTTATGATTTGTTATTGGTTGTTTGTTATTTTTTTGAAGTATATGTAGAATGTCGTTCCTTTATCGGAGGTATCGAAGGTGATGACACCTTCCGAGCCGTCAACAATGTTCTTGGTGATAGCCAGCCCGAGTCCCATGCCGGTGGATTTGGTGGTGAAGTTCGGCATAAAGATCTTGCTCTGGATATTCTCGGGAATACCCTGCCCGTTGTCGGATATACTGATCTCTATCCACTCAAAACTTGCCGGCAGTTGCCGCTTGAGCCTCGTCTCTTCGCTCACATCCTTCAGCACCACAATGATATCCGAATCCTTACGCCCTTGCAATGCCTGCAAGGCATTCTTAATAATATTCGTGAACACATGTGCCACCTGTTCGGCATCGGCGTAGGCGACTACTCCACTCTCCTGCCCTACGTAGCGGATAGGGATTGACGGATCGTTCATGCGCATCAATGTGACGGCAGAGAAGAGTTTCTCGGCTATATCTACCTCCGTGGGGTTCACCTCGGGCATCTTCGCGAAGTCCGAGAACGTGGTAGCGATGCGTCCGAGGTCGTCAAACTGCTCAAGCAACAAGCGCGATGCTCGGTCGAAACGTTCGTCGAAGTACTCCGTGCCCTTGATGCGCTGCAATTGCTGCACCGAGAGTTTCATCGGGGTCAGTGAGTTGTTGATCTCGTGGGCTATCTGCCGCGCCATCGTTCGCCATGCCGACTCACGTTCGGATTGCGCGAGCTTGGTGGTGGACTGTTCAAGTTGCTTAACCATCAGGTTGTACTGACGGATCAGTTCGCCCAACTCGTCGTTGCCTTCGTAATGGATGTAGTTGTCCTTACCGAGTTGGAAGTGATGCATCGTGTCCGCCATGCTGCGCATGTTTCGCGTCAGGCGTCGCATGACAATCACGGCTATGATGAACGTCAGGATCAACAGGAATACGTACGGCGGCAAGAACCGACCGATATACTCCGCTACCTCCTGCTCCACTTGTGCCGATGAGACATAGCACGGCACGGCTATATAGCCTATCTGCAGTTGGTTGCCGTTGTAGAACGGCGTATAGACCGTCAGGTACGGCATCGAACCGATCTGCTCGTAACAGATACGATCCACGCTGTCGGTGAAGTACGGCTCGGGGGCGATGATCGGCGAGATCAGTCCCGACTCCAACAGTTGCGGCACCGACGAACCGATGAGCCTACCGTGCATGTCATAGACGAGGATATCCGTTTCGTAGGTGTAACTCAGATCGCGGAGGTCGGTATTCAGTCCGCGAGTGTTCAGCGCGGAGATGCTCATGTCCCAATAGTACAGATCTTCCAGCGCGGCTTGGATATAGCGGGCTTTGGCTTGCTGCTTGGACTGCTGGCGCTGCTCGTAATGCGTGCGCACGTACGACGTGCTCATAAAGAACACATATACAAACCCCGCCAACACCAACGCCACAACGAGGTACTGAATCTTGGTGTACAACCTCATGTTTCTCCAGCCGTGGCTGCGCCAGAGGTTGTAGATGAATGCGGTGATAAATATCAGGCAGATCAGCAATACGATGCCTATGATGATGTGCAGTCGCGACAAGCCTTTCTGCGGTTCGGCGAACAGCGAGCCGAAAGAGAAACTGTCCGGCGAGAGTGCCGGCATGGGTTCTTCCTGCTCCATCTCCGGCGGCACGAGTGAGAACAGATACGATCCATCCTCAGCCATCACAGGAAAACAGCCGTCATTGACGCGTTGGCGACGAATGAGCCAGCGGTTGTCGGCAGTGAACGGCGCAATAAAGTCATTGGGCAGACGATCACTCGACTGCGCGAACTTGAACTTAAGCGGGATGATCGTGCAAACGGAATAGTCGCCGCACTTCGTCCAACGCCCGATGCCCACGGCGTTATCAAATCGCCCTAACCACCAATCGTTATACAGGACGCGATACAGCCCGTTGGCTACCAGCCAGTTGTGCGACCAGAACAGCAGCTCCTGGTTCCTATACACATAGAACACGATATCCGGGTGTTCGTGCGAGAGCGGCAACAACGAATCGAAACGGTTATGCATCAATAGCGGCTCAACCTCCGCAAGCAGACTCATCACTTCCGATTGCTGGTTGTGAAGGGTGCGCTGAACACGACGACCGTCGTCCGAAAGGCTGTGACATGCACTAAAAAGTACACTCAACACGGCAATCAGCACACAAAAACGCACTATTTTGAGCAGTTTTTTCATTTCCGCTTGCAAAGTTACAAAAAAAATCGTAACTTTGCAAGCAAAACCGAATATTTTTTCAAAAAACATTAAAATTTCAACATTAAACAATAAAACATTCAACATTAAACGAATATGGGTGCAATTTTTACGGCATTACTGTTGGGATTATTGACGATTTTAGACCCGTGTACGCTCTTCACAAGCATCACCGCCATCAGCTATATCGACCGCGAGTTGGCGAACAAGCGCAAAGTGCTCCTGAACGGTATGATGTTCGTTTTGGGTAAGTTGGTGACGTACGTTCTGCTGTCTGTGCCGTTTATCATGGGTGCGCAGACCGAAGGCATCCAACATATACTCGAGCACTACGGCGAACCGATCCTCGGGGTGTTCATGATTGTGTGCGGTATAGTGCTGCTGTTCAGCGGGCATCATCACCACGAGCATGATCATGGCATGAGCAAGTGGCTGCAGAGCGTCGGCAGCGAGAGCAGCTGGCTGTGGTCGTTTATGTTGGGTATATTCTTCGCTATTGCTTTCTGCCCGCACCGCTTGGTGTATTTCATCACGATGATTGATATCACTATCTCTCTGCCGGCAACGTGGAACTGGGTGCTGCCGATTGTGTTCGGTTTGGGCACGGGTCTGCCTATCATGCTGATTGCATGGCTCGTCAGCTATAGCGCCGTCAGCATCGGCAATCTGACCAACCGCCTGCATACCTTCGAGAAGTGGTTCCGCATGATCTGCGCCGTCCTCTTCCTCGCCCTTGGCGTATATATGTGCATCCACACCTTGCATCATCATCACGAACACGATCATGAACATTGTGAGTTGTTGTTGACGAAAGGGGCACAGTAAATTGTCTTTAATTGTCTTTAATTGTTGACTTAAAGAGATCATTGCAATTTTTGATTATTTTGGGTAATTTTTGACTAATGAATCCCGGCTTTCGCTTTAAGCAGTTCTTTGTCCGCCACGACCGTTGCGCGATGAAGGTAGGCACCGACGGTGTCCTACTTGGCGCGTGGACGCCGACAGGTGAATGCAAAATGCAAAATGCAAAATGCAAAATTTTGGATGTAGGCACGGGATCGGGATTAATAGCGTTGATGTTGGCGCAGCGTTGTCCCGAGGCACAGATTGATGCCATCGACATCGATCCCGATGCTGTCGCCCAAGCCCGCGAGAACTTCGCGTCCTCGCCATGGTCTTCCCGCCTGCATGTATCGCAATGTGCCCTGCAAGAATGGTCAAACAACATCAAACGCGAAGCATCAAACAACATCAAACACCCAAACTACGATCTCATCGTATCCAACCCTCCCTACTTCACAGCCAGCCTCAAGAACCCCGACGCCGCACGCTCTGCTGCCCGTCATAACGATACCTTGCCGTTCAGCGTCCTTATAGCCGAATCCGCCAAGCTGCTCGCTCCCGATGGAACACTCTCGCTCATCGTGCCCACCGAAGCAGAGCCCGAGCTTCAGGCGCTCGCCGAGGCACAAGGCTTATGTTGCACCCACCGTTGTTACGTTCACCCCAAGCCCGACCGTCCCGCCAAGCGCGTCATGATAGCCTGGCAGCGCCCGCTTGCATCCGCCATACATGGCGGATCAACCGATCACCTCACCCTCGAGGACACCCACGGCGGACGCAGTATCGCCTACCAACACCTCACCCGCGACTTCTACCTATAAATCGTCAATAAAAACAATTGGTCAATCAATCGTAAATTGTCAATAGTCAAATCGTCAATAGTATGATTCTCTATCCTAACTGCAAGATTAACATCGGCTTGCGCGTCATCGGCAAGCGCGAAGACGGTTACCACGACCTCGAGACGATCTTCTACCCCGTCATGGGGCTGTACGATGTGCTGATGATCTCCGCTGTCGGGAAGTTCTCGTTTGTGCAAGACGGCTTGGCGGTCGATTGCCCGGCTGAGGACAACCTTATCATCAAGTGCTACCGCCGCATGCAACAGCGCTATCCGCAGATCGGCAATGTCTCTATCCGCTTCACCAAACGCATCCCGTTCGGTGCGGGTCTGGGTGGCGGTTCGAGTGATGCCGCACACACGGCTATCGCCTTGAACGAACTCTTCGAACTCGGTCTTACGCGTGAGCAGTTAGCCGCAGAGGTCGCACCGTTGGGTGCCGACTGTGCGTTCTTTATCTATAACACGCCCTGCCTTGCCGAGGGAATTGGCGAGGTGCTGACCCCTATCCCGTTCTCGCTGAGCGGATTCCGCCTCATCATGCTCAAGCCCGACATCCACATCAGCACCCGCGAAGCCTACCAAGGCGTACTACAAACCCAAAATCATAAATTTGAAATCATAAATCATAAATCACAAATCTCTCTCGCCGATCTCGCTCGGCAAGAGATCACGCCCATTGACCTCAGCCGCCACGGGGATATCATCTGCAACGACTTCGAGCGCACGGTCTTCCCTGCCCATCCCGAACTCGCTGCCATCAAACAGCGTCTGTTGGATGCCGGTGCGTACTACGCGGCTATGTCCGGCAGCGGCTCGACCATCTACGCCCTGTTTGAGGACGATCCCGAAAAATCCGAGAAAACCGTCACTCCGACCGACACCACCCTTGCCGACTTTGGTCTCACGGACTTGGAACCCCTGCTCATCTTCAACGATGTTTTGGAGTAACAATCGAAGGCAAAAATGGCAAAAGTCAGCACAAATCTATCTATCGCATTTTCCATTGCGCCATAGGATGGTTGCGAATATTGGTTAGGACGGAATCATTATCGAATAGTAACTCCGGCTGATAGGACTTGGCATTGAAGGCATCAATAAACGCTATTTCACTTTCCGTCAGTCGCAGCACTTTCTCCAGATTGTCGCGCAGAAAATGCGTTTGTGCAGCTAATTGCGCAAGGTCGTTCTTGTTATACGAGTTCATCGGTGTTCGGATTATTGATGGTTAACAAATCATGTGGAGCATATAAACGCCATGCAGAATAGAACATGTCACTTGCGCTGTCGGATGTGAGATACATGACGCTATCTTTGGCGTACGATCGACACAGATCAATGAAGTCAGCTGATACCGGCAACCCGAGCTGCTCAAAAAAGAAACCTGTTTTCTTGTAGAGCGCAGTCTTGTCGTACACCGTCATTACTGCCATCAACTGCTCTTCGCGCAGATAGTGCACCCCACGCAGGCAATTCACCAACTCCTCCCAACCGCCGCAGAGGTCAATGCGGTCAATGCAATCGATTAGTGTACGTTCTACGTTCGTCACGCGCACATGGCTGTCAGCAACCGGGTTATCTATACCAAGTACAATGGTTGAGATATGCGGTGCATAATGGCTGCCGTCAAAATCAAAAGCCCTGAACGATTGTTCGCTTCCTACTATTACATCATAATAAACTTGATGTGCCAACCCGTGGTACTCCATCGCTGCGTGATATGCAACATGAGCTGTCGGCGTAATGGTGGAAGCAATCTGGAACTTGTTGGCTTCAGGTTGTTTAGTCGCCATGTTCGTGACACAATATAATCCCCGACGAACCTGCGTTATGTAGCCCTGCTTTTGGTATCGCCAAAGCAATGTAGCAGCACTACGCGGATTGCCTAACTCGCGAGCTATATCCTCCGGAGTGAACAGGAGTTTCTGATGTAAAAACGGCAGCAAACTCATTGAATTGTTTCAAATTTTGCACAAAGATACAAATATTTGTTGACTTTTGCAAGTGTTTTTGAAACTTTTTGCTATAAGCACCAGCATTTTATTCATTTTGACAAATATAATGATAAAATGCCACATTCGATTTGGCAAGATGTCCTTGAGCACAATAAACGGTCACTAAATTCAAGAGTAAGTCGGGGTTTCATCGTAGTTTTATCGGGTGAATCCTAGACTTTAGTCCTACCCAAAAGCCACTCACAAGCCAACGTCACCCTTCTGAGTTTGCTTCTTAGAGTTTCGCCGACTGTCAGTCGGCTTTTATATATTGCATGAGATTAGTCATTAGCCTCATCTCAGATTTTTCTTTACCCTTTTGACCCTTTCTATGATAATGTGCTGAAATATAAGCAATTTTATAAGGTCATTGTGCGCGCAAAAGTGCCAAAGGGTCAAAAGGGTCATTCTCTATTTTTTTACGTGTACGAAGCAAAATCACAGGATATATACATAGTATATATAAGGTGCTGTGGGATACGACATTCGCCCGATAACCGCTCGACAGTCGTGACTATTGAGTGGAGGAATACATAGAGAGACGGCTGGAGTGTCGTCTCTCTATGTGTCAGAAATAATATAAACAATGTTATTGTTTTAGTATTCTTTCGGCAATAATGCGGACGGTGGAGCCGCAGTCCATACCTGCATCGTAAAGCGGGAAGTTCTGCGAGGCATTGAACATAACCAAGCAGGTGTATTGCGGATCATTCTCTGGAATCAGCGAACGGTATTAGGATTGTCCCTACTTCAATTAATTCATTTATATGGGGAATGGAATCCGTTTCGAACATGGCTACGACTTTACCACTCTTGTCAATAAGCACAGCACAGCCCCATTCTGCTTGGTTGATTGCCAAACGCGCTGTCACAGCCTCTTCGACTATCTGTTGGAGACTGTCGTTGATACAGATTACCGGTTCTTGTGGGTGTGCCGATTGTTGTTTTATTCCACACGAAGCGAAGGTGATAGCATGCACTACTGTGAGTGCAATTGGGATAAAGGATTTCATAATTGTTTATTACTTATGGTGTAATGTTGTCTTACTAACCAAGTCATGTAAGTTAGTTACACATTCTTTGTCTTTATATATAGGAACAAGGCAATGCATGCAAAGCACACACCAATGAGCAATGCAACTATGTTTACCAGACTTAGTACATCTCGAAATTGGACAGACTGCAGTGCGTCCATAGTAAAGAGATGTCTAATGTGCCAAGCAACTTCCGTTAATGCGTAAATACTCAGGCTAATTGCAGCGATGAGAGTGGTTACTTTGAAGGATGTTTTCGTATTGTTCATTTTCTTATTGTTTTTCAAGATACCACTGGATAGTTACATTTTCGTGTACTTCGATTGCTTCAGGTGTAAAATCAAACGAGTCATTATCTAACTCAAAAGAAACCATGGTTGCTTGCGGAAGAGCATTTCTCCGGCGTGATATATAATCCCATTCCGATTTCGGATATTCGATAGAGGCTACTTGCCCAAGAGTGCAACCAGCTGCGGTTGCCATGACGCGAGCCTTCTCGGTGGCATCTTTCACAGCGTTTTCTAACAACTTTAATTGATAAGATTGTGGATCTTTCACGGAAAATGAG